>QNEM01000236.1 GCA_003645215.1 Gammaproteobacteria bacterium | reverse complement strand
GTCTGCATCACTGATGAAGCTATAGATGCAGAGACGATTATGAAACAGCTCGATATCGCCTGTCGCGCTGCCAGAGACAAGCCTGGACATGCATATGTAAGCAACGATGCAAAGGATAAAGAAGAAATAGAAATCGATGAGAAATTGAAGGCCAATGTAATTGGCGCATTCAGTGAAGATCGGGTAAAGCCTCAATATCAGTCCTTCGTCAAACTCTCCGATATGGATTCAAAATTCGAATCCATGGAGTATTTCCAGGTCAGAATCAGTTTAATCGATCTTGATGGTGAGCCAATAGGACCAAGAGAATTCATTCCGGTCGTTGAAAGTAACGATATGCAAAAGGAAATGGATAGATGGGTAATCAGTTCATGTTTAAAGGAAGTTGCCAAAGGTAGCTCAGCTGAATCGGGAAAATCAGGTTTTTTTATTTCCTTAACAGAAAACTCACTAACAGATATCATGTTTTCAAAGTGGCTGGAATCTGAACTGATTGTGCATGGAACTTCAGATATAGCCAATTCCCTTGTTCTGGAAATAAGCCTTGCCAACTACAGGAAATATGAGAAACAAGCAGCCTTTTTGATCAAGTCACTTGGTGAAAAATATAATGTCCTGTTTGCACTGTCTGAAATCGCCGATTCTTCAAAAATTAAGGATGTTCTGTCTCAATCAAAATTTGATTTTATAATATTTTCGCCATTCACCAGTGAAACTAAAATGGCTGAAAGTGAAATTATAAACATCGTCAGTGCCGGCAAAGAATTCTCATGCATATCAGTGGCAACCAAGATTGAGGACAATGATGCAATGATGACTATGATGAGTTGTAACCTGGACCTTATCTCCGGTTATTTTTTACAGCCACCACAGGGGAACATCATGGAAACCGAGGTGGTTGAGGTCTGATTACAGCAGGGAAAAGCAGCTGGCAGAAGCTATTAAATATATCGCGTTATTGTTTCTTTAAAAAGATCAGCTTTCACAGGTTTAATCAGGTAGGAGTCGCACCCGGCAAGATTACCTTTAACCTGGTCAGCAGCAGATGAATTTCCCGTGAGCATAACAACAGGTGTCTCTTTACAGTTATCATCTGCTTTTATAGTCTTACAAAGATCGTAGCCATCCACTCCCGGCAAAATAACATCCAGAAAGATTACGTCGTAACGATTGTCCTTGATCAAATCCAGTGCCTTTTCTCCGGTTTCTGCCAAATCAACATTGTTTGCGTAGCCTTTTAATGCCATATTCATCTGGATTCTTACCGGCAAACTGTCATCAACAACCAGCACTGAATTCAGGCTTTTGCCTTCAGTCTCAGCCAATTCAGTTTTAGTTTCAGATGCATCTTGCCTGGTATCAGGATCAATAGCTTCCAGTAATTGAGTATCATTAAATGCGCCGTTAGCGGAAGAAGAAAACTCTTTGGCTGCCAGTCTTTCAAACAAAGAGAGCATTCTCGTCGCAATAAATGGCCGTCGTGTATAATAATTCTCCGTATCTCTGGATCTTATCCGCGTAACTCGCACTGCAGGTATAGAAGAATATTCAGTATCCTCAATACACAGTGACTGCCATTCATGAACTGAATCAGCATCATCAAAATTCACTATCATCATTTCAGGTTTGCCAGCTTCAGCTTCATCATAGAGACTAAATGAAGTTGGTCTTGTCCTGGACAACATGAAAATAGCATTCAGCACTTTATTTTCATGCTCTGAAAGACCGATAAATTTAACTGTGTGTGGTTTCCTGGTTCCCATTATTGCTACTTATTATTAATGGAGTTGGCCAATGTTAGCGGAATGTATGTTTTTATTCCAGAGCCAGCAACTGCATCTGGTTATCAATGGTAAATTTAAGTTAAAATTACTCTGAGATTTATGGTGACAGAGTGTGCAAGCAGATGCACAATAACCAGATTAACAGGCCACTATGGCATTTCAGTTATTCATACATAGAGAAAACAGGGAAATTTATGTCAGATCTGAACATCAATAAGGTTTTAGTTATTGACAGATCAGCGAGATTTCGACGTGTGTTGTCACGTTTTTTTTCACAAAAATTTCCGAATGCCGAGATTAGGGAATATGAACCTGAAAAAGGCTGTCCTGATAACACCTTTCCATGGCACGAATTTGACCTGCTAATCATGAATTTCAAACTGGGCACAAATGGTAATGGACTTGACTGGCTGAGGATATGTAAAACTGGTACAAAATTCCCGGCAACGATCGTAACTACAGATCAGGGCCATGAAAAAATAGCTGTCAGGGCGTTTCGATATGGTGCCCACGATTATCTCAATAAAGATGGACTATCAATTCCCCTGTTAGAAAAATCTGTGCATCGTGCAATGAATAAACATGCTGATGAAACCCGTATGGATGATTCTCAGCTATTACAGAGCAAACTCGTCAACAGGGTTAAACTCTATCAAAGACTTGATGATATTCATGAAACTGGAGCCCTGTTACTGGTATCTATTGATGGCTTCGATGAAATTCATAACAGCATTGGTTTGTTAGCTGCTGATGACCTGGGCAGCCACGTAGCTGATGTTATAACCGAATCCAGTGCAGCAGTGAACATTAATAACGCAGAAATTATCAGAATGAATGACGATACCATCGCCATTATAATGCTCGGAACTGAAAATGATGATGTTTATACAGAATTCTCCAGGGAGCTTTGCAACAAAATAGTCGCCTCACCCTTCGAACATGAAGGAAAATATATTGACTATAAAATCAGCATTGGAGTTGCGTTTATAAAAGAAAGTTCTCATGGTGCAAAGACCAACATCGCCTGCGCCGATGCTGCAGTGAGACTGGCAATGGAAAATGATGAGAATTCATTCGTCGTCTTTGGTGGTGATGCACAAAACGCAAATGTTGCTGATCAAAAGCTGGTTTTGCACATTCAGGATTCGATCAAGGAAGACCGTGTACAACCCTTTTTTCAACCTATAATCAGTGTTTCACAAGCCACAGAGCTCCTTGACACAACGATATACCAGCTACGCACAAAATTAATTGATCTGAATGGCCAACTACTGGGATATAACGATTTTTTCCCCATACTGAAACAGAACAAACTTGTTAAAAATCTGGATTTCTGGGTCATCAGGCATGTTATCGAAAGATTGCACAAGATTAAAATCGACGGCCAGGATAAAACAGGATTTCTCATTTCCCTGGAAGAAGAAAGCCTGTTAGGTAAGGGACTTGTCAAATGGATTGATTCACTCATCAAGCATTTTGATGATCCTGGTCTGGCATCATCCATTATGTTTGAGATTCGTTCTGAACAATTCATCGCCCTTCAGGACAACGTCCTGGATATAATGATGGGTCTGAGAGACAAATATGGAATCTCATTTGCATTGACCAATGTCCATGGTTCATCCATTTTAAAAACATGCACGCATAAAACATCGTTTGAATTTGTAAAAATACCCATGTATACAACATCGGATGCCGGAGACAAGGCAATAAATACTGATGAATTACGTCAATTAATTGCAAGCTCCAGTGAGCAGGGATCACTTACTATTGCGGAAAAAATAGATAATGCAGATTATCTTTCCACCGCCATCGAATGCGGTGCAGACTTTGTATCAGGTTATCTTGTTCACCCACCACAGGAAGACATTTCATCAGATTACGAGGTGGTAATATAATCTGAGTTATACCTGAATAGCTTCCATCCCCGATATATTGCGGAATCCTCTAGGCAACATATTACCGCGGCGACCTCTCTCCCCCCTATAATGTTCTATGTCTGCTGGTTTCAGTTTTAATTGTCTTTG
>QNEM01000235.1 GCA_003645215.1 Gammaproteobacteria bacterium | reverse complement strand
TCAACACCTCGCTTGATCGCCTGCTCTTCTATATTTAAAAACAGCTCTTCACCTTTTCCTGACTTCTGGTAATTTTCATCTACTACAAGACAGGCCAACTCCGCATGTTTACTATCCTTTTCTACATGAAGTGCCGCACAGGCGATGACCGAGCCATCGCGTACCAGAACAGTATAGTCATCAATGGCTGCCTCTATCTTTTCCCGTGAACGACGAACCAATACGCCTTCCCGTTCCAGTGGTTGAATTATTTCCAGAATACCACCGACATCATCGATTGTTGCTGTCCGTATTTGATCAAACGAGGCTGCACTTAGTAATGTGCCGACACCATCACGACTAAATAATTCCAGCAATAAACTCCCATCCTGGTTCTGTTGCAGAAAATGCACTCGCTTTACACCTACGTTACAGGCACGTATGCCACATGATAATTGCAAGTGAGTGAGTTCATCCAGATTAGATTTATCAATTAATATTTCCGCTTCCACTTGCGTCAATTGATGAATATCTGCTCCTTTATCATCCTTCAAACCAATATCTGGTGTTAGATAAAGTAATTTATCTGCCTCAAGACTGATCGCTATTTTCATGGCAACTTCGGTAGCACGTAAATTAAATACCTCACCTGTCGGTGAATAACCGATCGGTGATATCAGGACAATCTCGTCGTTATCAAGCTTGCGCATGATTGTCTCTGTATCAATACGACGGACTTCTCCAGTAAAGCCCATATCGATACCATCAATCACACCTATCGGTTTGGCTGTAATAAAATTACCCGAGGTAACCTTTAAATGTGCATCTTCCATCGGTGAATTGGGCAATCCCATGGAAAGTAATGCCTCTATCTGAATCCTTGTAGCACCCACAGCCTCTTTCACGCATGCTATAGAGGCTTCACCAGTCAAACGTAGTCCACGTACAAGAAGAGATTCAATGTTTTGTTGTTGTTGTAATTTTTCTATTTGCGGGCGCGCACCAAAGACTACAATCAGACGAATACCCAGGCTATTTAACAGGGCGATATCGTGCACAAGATGTGCGAATTCTTCGCTGTCAATTAAATCACCATCAAATTGTAGAACAACTGTCTTACCACGATGCGCATGAATATAAGGCGCGGCAGAGCGAAACCATTTAACAAATTCAGAAAGATTATCCGACATCATTTAATTACCATTTATAAATTATTTCATTAAAATATTTAATACAAAGAGGCATATCAGGGTCAATCAGATCGTACACAAAAATGACCCACCATATTAGTCAATATTTCCAGCATCGGCGGAATTCTATCCAGCGACAGATATTCATTGGCCTGATGCGCCTGGTCTATATCACCCGGCCCAAGTATGACTGTATCCATGCCCATGGCATTTAGATATGGGCCTTCTGTCCCAAATGCAACTGTTCCGGATTCCCGGCCACTTAATTTTTCAGCGATCTGAATCACTTCTGCATTTTTATCCGTTTCAAACCCCGGGATACCATCAAAGACGGATTCGTATTCAACACTGAGTCCTGAACCTGCGATAGCCTCAGAAACCAGAGTCCGCAGATCTGTCCTTATCCTGTCCAGTTCCATTTCTGGCAACAGACGTAAATCAAGAGTCAGTTCGCAATCAGCACATATCCTGTTGGGGTTATCACCACCATGGATGGTACCAAGATTAATCGTTGGCTCTGGTACAAAAAAACGCTCATCCTGAAATTGCTTTTGCAATTCTTCTCGCCATTGCAGGATAGCACTGATGACGCTGTGCATCCCCTCCAGGGCACTATTCCCCAATGCAGGATCACTTGAATGCCCGGCCTGACCCTTGATCTTGATAGACTCCATGAGTATACCTTTATGCATATATACCGGCATTAAACCCGTTGGCTCACCGATGAGCGCATGTCGTCCCAGGGATTTACCATAAGCCGCAAGTGCCCTCGCACCGGACATGGTGCTTTCCTCGTCCGCTGTCGCCAGCACATAAAGTGGCTGTTGCATTTCACGCACATTCAATTGTTGCGCGACTTCCATGACAATCGGGAAAAAACTCTTCATGTCACAAATACCCAGCCCATGTATCCGGCCTTCTTTTTCTGTCAGCTTGAAGGGATCCTGATGCCAGGAATCTGCGCTGAATGGTACCGTATCAGTATGACCAGACAGCACCAAACCACCCTCACCTTGTCCCCTGCCACCATCCAGGCAGGCAATCAGATTAAATTTTTCTTCACTGGAAGAAGAACCAGGCTCAACAGGAACAGGCATGACTTCGACTTTAAAACCAATATCCTCCAACCAGCCTGCTAATAGATCAACCACGACACGATTGCTTTGATCCCATTGCGGATCGGTACTGCTCACCGAAGGTGCAGCTACCAATTGTGAGAAACTCTCAAGCATCTCAGGGATTTGTTTACTCATTTAATTACTCGCTTTTGCACCAGATGGCTATTGCCAGAAGATGACGGGTTTCAGGTGGTCTGGGTATACAATGTGCTGTATTCTATCGCACCTTTTTACAGTCTGACTAATTAACCCATTTTATTCTGGAAATAACATGACAAAGCCTTTAAATCGCTACAGTTCGCGGATTACACAACCAAAATCACAGGGTGCTTCACAGGCCATGCTTTATGGCACTGGCATGACACGTGAAGATATGGATAAAGCACAAGTTGGCATATCCAGCGTCTGGTACGAAGGAAATACCTGCAATATGCACTTGTTGTCTCTGGCTGAAAAAATTAAAGAAGGCGTCGTCAAAGCTGGAATGGTCGGCATGCGATTTAATACCATCGGCGTCAGTGATGGAATCTCCATGGGCACAGATGGTATGAGTTATTCACTACAATCACGTGACCTGATTGCAGATTCCATCGAAACCGTCATGGCTGCTCAATGGTACGATGCCAATGTTTCTATCCCGGGTTGCGATAAAAATATGCCCGGCTGCATTATCGCCATGGGTCGTTTAAATCGCCCTGCCTTAATGGTCTACGGTGGCACAATCAAACCGGGGCATCGCGGCGAGCAAAAACTCGACATCATCTCGGCATTCCAGAGTTATGGTGAATTTATTGTTGGCAAAATCGACGAAGAAACACGCCAGGATATTGTCAGAAAATCCTGTCCGGGTGCAGGTGCCTGCGGCGGAATGTATACCGCCAACACCATGGCATCAGCGATTGAAGCCCTGGGTATGTCACTGCCTTATAGTTCTTCTACACCTGCCGTTGATCCAGGCAAACTGGATGAATGTTTGCGTGTGGGTGAAGCTGTTAAAAATTTGCTGGAAAAAGATATCAAGCCGCGTGACATAATGACACGTGAAGCATTTGAAAACGCCATGGTCTTGATCACTGTTCTTGGTGGTTCAACCAATGCTGTGCTTCATCTGATTGCCATGGCACGTTCTGTTGATGTCGAATTAACCATAGATGATTTTCAGGCAGTCAGTGACCGTACACCGTTCCTTGCCGATCTGAAACCCAGTGGTCAATATGTCATGGAAGATTTGCATCTTGTTGGTGGTATACCTGCTGTCATGAAATTTCTACTGGAAAACGACATGATCAATGGCGACTGCCTGACCGTTACCGGTAAAACTATTGCCGAGAATCTGGCCGATGTTCCAGGTTTGAGTGAAGGACAGGAAGTTATTTATGGATTGGATAATCCTATCAAGGAAACAGGGCATCTGAGGATACTCAAAGGCAACCTGGCTCCCGGCGGTAGTGTTGCAAAGATCACCGGCAAAGAAGGCATGGAGTTCACTGGCCCGGCAAAGGTTTACGATTCTGAAGAAGACATGC
>QNEM01000234.1 GCA_003645215.1 Gammaproteobacteria bacterium | reverse complement strand
TCCGGGTCTATACACTGGAAATATGGTGGACAAGTTAGACAAGGTCATTGCTGAATCAAGGAAAAATGCGGAGGCAAGAGGCCACTCTTATCGTGATAAAGCACTGAAGATGTATCCCTGGATATGTGGGAAATGTAAACGGGAATTCACCCGGGAAAATATCATCGAGCTGACGGTTCATCACAAAGATCACAACCACGACTATAATCCAGGCGATGGTAGTAATTGGGAATTATTATGTGTCTATTGTCATGATCATGAACATGCAAAATACCTTGATGCTGATAATTCGACGATTAGTGCAAGTAATGAACTTGAACGAGAGCGTTCAACTGCCAGGCCATTTGCGGACCTGAAGGATTTATTAAAGAACAAATAGTTTTAGCTATTTTCCAGGAGCATAATGCTATCGATGATGCGCGATGGGGGGTGGGGCATGAAGATCGTTAATGAGCATATACAGTTCCCTGAGATTGAATACGAGGCACCGAATACGACGGGCTATATTCATCTCGCCGCTGAAATTGAACGCACTTTGCCCATCAAACCCAATAGCAAGGCAAAGAAAAAACTCATCGTCAGGGTCAAAGAACTATGTTCCCGATTGTCTGAACTGAATGAGGTAGTCTCTGCCCACGTACTGGATGCATTCGTTATCCCTCCCGGCAATAAACCGGGGCGAAAGATATTAGAGAAAAACAATCCTGATATTCATATCCCTGCCTATGATCTGGTAGTACAGATTGAAACCACGAGTGTGGCAACAGCAAAGTCATTACACGAAAACAATCTCTTTAAAGAACTGTTTGATCTTCTGAAGCAGGCCACACGTTATTTTCACAGTTTTGTTGCAAAGAACGTCAAGAAGATTGGTGAGGTAGATAAAAACCGTCCGGGCATCTTTCTCTATAATTATTTTTTTGCTGATGATCTCGATGTCGTATTACCGGTTTGGGAGTACACGGGCAGGTGGTTTGCGAATAAAACAGGCCTGGATAATTCAACCTTGTTAATGCCGGTAGAAGGTGAATCGTGTGAATATGCGGTGATTAATCACTGCCGCTGGGATAGCCCAATAGATATTATCCCGCACCTGATCTTTCGTCCAAGTCTTCGTCCTTACGTGCTGGGTAATTTTACCGCCAATAATATTGTTGCGATCCCGATTTTATACAAACTGGCATAATTTAAAGAGGGTGTTGTTGCCTGACAACTAACCTTGAACGGGTATTAAATGCTTATGAATCTGGTGGGGGCGGCTCGTCCTTGACGTTAATCGTAGTCGCTTCAGAACCTGGTTTTGGCTTTTCCTCACCATAATTGCCGAGTACGGTTTTCAGGAAGCAGACATTCACTACTGCGCATTTTTCACACCCTACTGAATTTGCAACTGGACAAACTGCCATGATTTCCCCCTCCCTGTTTATTGGTAGTACAGCAGGAGTCGCTATGGTTTGAGGTGGAAAATTCCAGAACTTACCATGAAGTCTGCCTGTACAGCTGTAAGGTATAGTTCATATTATTTTCAGAGTCAATGAAAGTGGTTTGACTCTAATGTAATAACTCGAGGTGTCTAAGGCTACTATTAACTCGCCGTAGTCTGATGATAAGGTGCCAGCATGAGTATGAGTGCCTGTGCGTGTTCGGCGGCACTTCTGCCAAGATCGGTGAGATAGCCACCATCTATTTGTGTGACCAGGCCTTTTTCGTACAAGCGTCTGACTGCTTCTATGTGTTCCCCGCCTGCACTTGAATGTACCTTGATGCCTTGCTGTGTGGTTTCCAGATTGTAGCGAACCAGTATACCGATTTCATCGATCTGTTCTCTTGAAAAATTCATAGTCTCACCTTCATACACCGTTTGGTTTGTGCCACCGTGAACTGCAAATAATACATGATATTGGGTATGGATGTTATACGGACTTGAGCAATTTCCCGGAATGTCATTTTAGTAAATTCAGCATACAATTGCCGGCACAGGAAATCTCATAAGAAAGGTATTTCATGCAGTCAATTATTTCAATTAAAGGCCTGAGCAAGACCTACGCTTCAGGTTTTCAGGCGTTAAAAAACATTGATCTTGAAATCAATCGTGGAGAGATATTTGCCCTGCTCGGTCCCAATGGGGCGGGCAAAACGACATTGATAAGTATTATCTGTGGCATTGTTAACCCGAGTGCGGGTGAGATTATTGCAGATGGACACAACATTATTTCAGATTTTCGTGAGGCACGTTCGAAGATCGGACTGGTGCCACAGGAGATCGCGACTGAGATGTTCGAAAGCGTATGGCATACAGTGAATTTTAGCCGTGGCTTGTATGGCAAACCGAAGAACCACAATTTAATCGAGAAGATACTGAAAGAACTCTCGCTATGGGACAAGCGGGATTCAACAATTATGACGCTCTCGGGGGGCATGAAACGTCGGGTGATGATCGCCAAGGCACTTTCCCATGAACCCGGGATTTTATTCCTTGATGAACCGACTGCAGGTGTTGATGTCGAGCTGCGACGTGATATGTGGGAGATGGTCCGGGGTTTACGAAAGAGTGGTGTGACTATTATCCTGACGACACACTATATAGAAGAAGCTGAAGAAATGGCTGACCGTATCGGCATCATCAATCAGGGTGAGATCATCGTTGTAGAAAACAAAATCGAGTTGATGAAGAAGCTCGGCAAGAAACAATTGACTCTACACTTGCAAAACCCACTGTCCACGATACCTGATGAACTTACTGGACATCCACTGGAACTTGCCGCTGATGGTAATGAGCTGGTTTATACCTTTGATAGCCAACACGAACATACAGATATCGCCTTACTTCTGCGACAGCTCAATGATCATGGTATAGATTTTAAGGATATTCATTCCAGTGAGAGCTCACTTGAAGAGATCTTTGTCAGCCTGGTGGGAAATAAATAATGAATATTTACGCAATCAAGGCCATTTATTTATTCGAAATGGCGCGTACTTTTCGCACCTTATTGCAGAGCATCGTCTCACCTGTACTATCAACTACGCTTTATTTTGTTGTCTTTGGTGCAGCCATTGGTTCGCGTATGGGCGAGATAGACGGGATCAGCTACGGCGCATTTATCATTCCTGGTTTGATCATGTTGTCATTATTGAATGAAAGTATTTCGAATGCTTCATTTGGTATTTATATGCCGAAATTTACCGGGACTATCTATGAAATCCTGTCGGCACCGATTTCGTATGTTGAGATTCTGATTGGCTATGTCGGTGCGGCAGCGACAAAGTCAGTGATCCTGGGCTTGCTGATTCTTCTGACCGCGCATTTGTTTGTTGATTACCAGATCGTGCATCCCTTTTATATGTTCGGATTTCTCGTGCTTACTGCATTAACCTTCAGTCTGTTCGGTTTCATTCTGGGACTGTGGGCAGATAATTTTGAGAAACTGCAAATTGTGCCAATGATGATTGTCACGCCACTAACCTTTCTCGGCGGCAGTTTTTATTCCATCAATATGTTGCCGCCTTTATGGCAAAAGATCACCTTGTTTAATCCCGTGGTCTATTTGATCAGTGGTTTCCGTTGGAGCTTTTATGGTGTCTCCGATGTTAGTATTGGTATCAGTCTGGGGATGACTCTGGGCTTTATGCTTTTGTGTCTGGGTACTATATGGTGGATTTTTAAAACCGGTTATAAATTAAAGGCGTAATGTTAAGAGTAACCGTTAGCTATCCAGCGCGACCGCCAAGGATGGCGGAAGTACTGGAAATGCACGACTGCATGGATGCAGAAGATAGAACGACTCAGGAGACAAAGTCGAGGAGCACTTTCCATG
>QNEM01000233.1 GCA_003645215.1 Gammaproteobacteria bacterium | reverse complement strand
GGGCGCAAATAATCAATTGGCTGCGGATGCCTCTTCTGGTTCTTTTCGATATTTATTATCCCGTTGTACAAGACTGGAAATATTTATCTCAAGGTTCCTAAGCGCCTATTTTTTGATTGCCATAGGCATAGGCCTTGCATGCCTGGCAAGCACGCTTATCTCAATGGATAACGACAATCGAGAGCTCAGCGAAACGATTACTTATGCCTTGCAAAGCCTGTCTCTCGTTCTACTGTACACACTGCCTTATGTTGCCTTTATGTCAATAATATCGGCCTTTATGTCATCTGCATTGGGCACTATCCTCCTGGGGTTCTGTACCTATGTAATAACATTCTTTTTTATTATCTATTTGAACAGTGACATTCCTTCTATTCGCTATTTATTACCCAACACCTTTAAAGATGATTTAATTGCCATGGCCAGTAACGATTCAGTCATTACTATTCCCGGGATCCTGGCCATGACAGCAATCTACCTGTGTATTGCGTGGATCATTTTTCGCAAGAGAAATATATAGATGAGCAAACTTATTGAGTGCCGCAAACTAAGCAAGCGCTTTGCCCGAAAATATGCCATTGAAAATCTGGATCTGGACATAGAACCAGGTCGGACCCTGGGACTGGTCGGCCCGAATGGTGCGGGGAAGACTACACTGTTTTCATTGATCAGTGGTTACCTGAAACCAAGCTCTGGTGAAATACGTGTCTTTGGAGATGACCCCGGTGCCTCTTCACAAAAAGGGCGCATCGGCACCCTGCCGCAGGATGCACCTTTTTTGAGAGGTATTTCGGTAGAAGCCCAATTGAGATTGTATGCAAAACTACAGGCCTACACTGGCAAGGCAGCGAAAGCCGAGGTCATCAGGGTACTGGAAAATTTAAAAATCACTGATCTGGCCAAACAATATCCTGAAACGCTTAGTTTTGGGCAACGCAAACGTGTTGCTATTGCCCAGGCACTGATCGGTGGGCCTGAGCTTATTTTACTGGATGAACCGACCTCTGGCCTGGATCCGGTGGCGGCAAATGATGTCAGGAATATTATCAGGGCATTGAGGAAACAATGTACTTTTATTATCAGCTCTCACAACCTGGATGAAATTGGTGATGTTTGCGATGAGGTGATTATTATCAAGCAAGGCAAACTGGTGAAACACACCTCGATTTCAGAGCTTGTAGAGCGTGATAGTTCACTAAATTTATTATTAAGTGATGCATTACCAGAGCAGGCACAACAGGACTTGAATGAGCTCAATGGTGTCGATGATGTTATTACTGATACTGAAAACCCGCTCAGAATAACCATCCTGTTTGATTCGGAGCAGCCAGATCAGTTACAACTGGAAATCATGTCTACCGTGCAAAAGCATAAGCTAAGCATCGTTGAATTCAGCCGTGGGGAGACCCTGACAGGTAAAGTTGTTGATTTGGTAAAAGGCTGATTTTCTTTTATCGTCCTGTTATCGCCCCGCATTTCCAGGTAGTTTGGAGTTACAATTAGCCGCTTTATCATTTCACAATTTTACCGGTATAATCCCGCGCCATATTTATAAAAAAACAGGTAACACTAAAATGACATTTGTAGTCACAGAAGAATGCATTAAATGCAAATTGACCGATTGTGTAGAGGTCTGTCCGGTAGATTGCTTCCACGAAGGCCCAAATATGCTGGTTATCGATCCCGATGAATGTATCGACTGTACACTCTGCGAGCCTGAATGCCCGGTTGAGGCAATCTTGTCTGAGGATGATGTCCCTGAAAATATGCAGGGGTTCATTGAATTAAACGCCGAACTTTCCAGAGAATGGCCAGTGATCAATGAAATGAAAGATGCACCCGAAGATGAAAGTGAATGGCGCGGAAAACCCAATAAACTGGAATTATTAGAACGCTGATTATGCAGAGTATTGATATAAAAACAAATACTTACATGGAAATTGTATCAGTGTAAGTGTTTGTTTGTTGCGCACCTCTGCAGCAAGGAATCAAATCTTTATTTAAAGCCCCAAAACCGCTCAACACCAACTTTTGACATAAACTTCGCTTCTTTTATGAAATATTGTTGAATATATTTCTTTAAAATCAGCTAAATAACGATTATTCTTCACATAATTGTGAATACAGGATAATTCATGAGCTCGCAATATAAACTCGAAATTGCCAATGTTTCAGATGTGGGCTGCAAACGGCCACATAATGAGGACAGTACCGCAACTAACGAAGTACTAGGTATATTAGTGCTGGCCGATGGTATGGGTGGATATAAAGCTGGAGAGGTCGCCAGCGCCATCGCGGTGACAGGTATTTATACCGATATTAAATCAGGCTTAAAAAATTCCAAACACAAAGGAAATGACAAGTCCTCCGGTCTGGATAAGCATTCAATCCTGGTGCGTGATGCAGTAAAACGAGCAAATTCAAGCATTTACAACACAGCTCAGACAGATGAGCAGTGTAAGGGTATGGGAACTACGGTCGTCACTGCGGTTACGTATAACGACAGCATTTCTATTGCTCATGTAGGAGATTCAAGGCTTTACCGGGTTCGTGGTGATGATTTTAGACAAATTACCAAAGATCATTCCCTGGTTCAGGAACTGATTGATCGTGGTCTTTTTTCACCAGAAGAAGCCGAAAAAAATGCGCCAAAGAATTTGGTCACAAGGGCACTCGGTATTGATGCAAAGGTCGAGATTGATGTTATTGAAGATAAGCTAGCTGATGGAGACATTTACTTACTCTGTTCGGACGGATTAACAGATATGGTAAAAGATGAAGAAATTCACTTAACCCTAAGTAAATATAGTGCTAATCTTGCACACGCAGCGAACGAATTAGTAGAAATAGCGAAAAAATATGGCGGGAAAGATAATATTTCAGTAATTCTTGCCCGAGTCACTGACTAGCGCAGTATGAAGAAAATAGTCAAAAAAACTTACTTAAAACATGTAATTAATTTTAGCAGGGGATAAACAGGGCTATGGCAAAGTTAGTTCTGAGCTTGAACGGTGCAGTACAAGGTGAATTCGAGCTGGATCAAGAAAGATTCACCATCGGACGCAAACCGGAAAATGACATTCAGATCGATAATCTGGCAGTTAGTGGTAAACATTCGATGATTATCACTATACTCGATGATTCATTTCTGGAAGATCTCGGTAGTACCAATGGCACCTATGTAAACGGAAAACTCGTTAAAAAACATGCGCTTAAAGATGGTGATGTCATAGCCATAGGCAAGCACGAATTAAAGTACCTTAACGAAAACGCCTCTGATGATGAAGATGAGTTTGAGAAAACCATGATCATCAAACCTGGTTCTGCCAGTGCTGCAGTTGCCGCAGCACAAGCCGCTGAGAAAGCCGGCGCTGCCGCTGAACCCACACCACAGGCTGGCGCACCAGCAGCAGCCTCAGGTGGAGGAATGCCACTGGGACGCTTAACTGTTTTAAATGGCCCCATCGCTGGCAAGGAACTGGAACTCACCAAGGCTCTGATCACACTTGGAAAACCTGGAACACAGGTAGCAGTGATATCAAGACGTCCACAAGGCTACTTCCTGACGCACATTGAGAGTAGTGGTGGCTTCCCGGTCGTTAATGGAGCAGAAATTGGCGCCAAGGCATATCAATTAAAAGATAGTGACATGATTGAATTGGCCGGAATCAAGATGGAGTTTACTACCAGCTAGAAGATCGGGATTACGTTATTCGGGATTAAGCCGGAACCTGTTGATTTTTGTTCTTTGGCTCCTCAAGGATTATTCTTTTTTTAGTCTCTTTTGCCTGGCCCTTTTTGGCCTAATCCTTTTTAGAATGGCTAACCATAT
>QNEM01000232.1 GCA_003645215.1 Gammaproteobacteria bacterium | reverse complement strand
TCCCGCGCCCCAGTGTTCCATGGTGCGATCATAGGGGAGTTCATATTCAAGAAATTCCATGGGGTCGAATGGTAGATCCTTCGGATCAATTCGAAATTCGCTAGCTTTTTCAACTGCCGGACGTGGATTTTCCAGGCCTTGTAGGGGCATTCCTCTTGGATGTTTGGTATTCGGGTATTTTCGTATCCACAATTCGTGACGAGCTTTCATGACATCAAACATGGTTTTCGTCGTGAAACCAGGCAGCATTTTACCCATCACTTCGCGCGGATCGTTGTAAAGGTCATAGAATGAAGCACCACTGAGACCCGGCAATTCGCCGACCCAATGGCGTTTG
The DNA here is from genome assembly GCA_003645215.1 of Gammaproteobacteria bacterium. Lineage (GTDB taxonomy): Bacteria > Pseudomonadota > Gammaproteobacteria > Eutrophobiales > Eutrophobiaceae > SMWN01. Next base: position 3,510 of record QNEM01000232.1, on the reverse strand, counting down.
AAACGACCCTTGACCTCAGCCGCCAAGATATCACCCGTGTAAATATGTACATAGTCACGACGGCTATAGGTGTCTCCATTTAAGAATAACGAAGTCTGGTCGATGCCGTCAATGATGCGATCAGTCGGAATGTGCTGGGTGGCGCCGCCAAGATGCGCAAAGGTCGTAAACAGGTCGGTGACATGAATAATGTCTCCAATAACTTGGTTGGGTGCAATAACACTTGGCCAACGTGCAAGGCACGCAGCTCTGACAGCACCTTCAGTAAAGTCACCTTTACCGCCTCTGTAAAGTGTTTCAACCATGCCATCAGGTCCATGATGAGTCATTGGGCCATTGTCTGCCATAAGAATGACCAGTGTGTTTTCTTCCACCCCCTGATCTTTCAGTTCCTGCAGCAGAACAGGGATCCATTTATCAAATTCCACCAGGAAATCCTGCAACATACCCGCTGACACACTCAATCTTTCCAAACCAGGCTTAGGACCGAGGAAGTGAGCAGCAACAGGCTGATAGCTGATAAAAAATGGTTTGTCTGCCTTCACGCTCTTGCGGATGAAGTCGATGGTACGTTTCTGGCACTCCGCTTCAATCGCATAATAATCATCTTCGTTAGGTGGGGTCCCCCACTCGCGAACCGGACCATTTTTGGTGCCTTCAAGTGCCCAAACATACCCTGTAGGTCTCCAGCCTGGATCCATATCATAAGGATCATTCGGATACAGTTCCGGCATGACCGACGTTGGGAACATCGGTCCAAGGTCACCACGAGGCACATACATACTGGGCACCTGATTGTAAGGAGACCAGAGTGCTTCATCGTAGCCCATATTGGTCATGTAACTTTCTTCGATGTCACCAAGGTGACCTTTTCCATAGAATGCCGTTGCGTAACCCACTTCGCTCAGGACTTCAGCAATGGTGGTCTCGTTTTCACTCATTCCACCGTATTCGTAGGGGAAGCTGACCGTGTACATACCCGATCTGACGGCATGTCGTCCCGTCTGGAACGCGGCACGGGTCGGTGTACACGACGGTTCTGTGTACATGCGGGCGAAGTATTGTCCTTCTGCCGCAAATTGATTCATGTTGGGTGTCTTAAAACCCCGGGTGGCCTGGATTTGCGGAATACCAATTTCCCCAACTGCAGTATCGTCCCACATGATGTGCACGATGTTGGGTGGGGCGCCATGTTTTTCGCGCAACGCTTTGAGCTTGGCATCGATTTCCTGATCCTGCTCTGCCCAGGTTTTTCCGTGCTGAGCTTTCAGAATGTAGTATTCGGCGTCATGAATGATGTCGGTCGCCATCAGCGGCGCCCCGGCCAAGATCCCGAGGGCTACCATGGTCAATATAATTTTTCGTGGCATAATTCTGTCTCCTTTTATGTTTGTAATTTTGATGCGAGCACCCAGAAACCTCCTGAAGCGGACCTGAGGCCATGGCATCGCCTTCTTCCAATAGCCGTTCTCTCGTTGACAGTTCATATCAACACGAAGAAGAACAACATCAAAAACCGGCCATCGACGCCCCAATAATGACCGAATACCCCTTCTTGGTCCGGCATGAATTCAACAACATCGACGAACTTGGTGAGGTCGGGCGCTCCTGGAACGTAGACTTCCGCCAACTCAACCGTGGCGGCTTTCACGGTTCGGTCATTCAGGCAGCCACGCCGGAACTCCAAATAGGCCGAGTCCGGTTGCACGGCGTTATCCACCAGCGGGGATCTACCCCAAAAGGACTTCGTACCTTCGCGATCCCGACCATCAGGGATATCGACCTTCGATGGCGCGGCCACGAGGTCAATCGGGACTGTGTACTGGTTTTCCCCAAGAGCGGCGAACTCGAGTCGATCTCACAGCTGGATTTCGACATGCTGATCGTATCGGTGACTGAGGACGACCTCGAGGCCGCGCTTCGCCGGCTTGGAATTCCAGGGTCGAGCGCGTTGATGCACGGCCTTGAGATGGTGTGCTGCCGGGAATCGAAGCTCGGCCGTTTGCGCCGTCGGACCGGCGAGATCCTTACCGAAGTTGAAAAGGATCCCCCGCTCCTCAACGACCGGGACTATTCTGGGAGAGCTGCAATCAAGCTCAGTGACCTCATCGTACGAGCTCTGGTCACCGCGAGCTGTGAACACGGACACCACCGAAAGTCACGGCAGCGTCGGTTGGTGGAGCACGCCATTTGTCTCGCTCACGGCGATGCGCAGGCCATTCACTCAGTGGCCGAACTCAGCAAGGAGTCCGGCGCCTCCGTTCGAACCCTGCGCCGCGGCTTTCAGGAGCGGTTCGGCGTTTCACCAAAGGCATACCTTCTGGCCCAACGCCTGGGCGGCGCCCGCCGAGACCTTCGCTCGGCAAACCAGCCTCAGCTCATCACCGACGTTGCCAACAGCTGGGGATTTTGGCATATGGGGCAGTTTGCGGCCGATTACCGCGCCATGTTCCAAGAATTACCGTCGGAGACGCTCCGAGAAAACACAGAGACGCAGAGACGCAGAGATTAGGAAACTTTTGGCACAAGGCGATGCTGCGGGTGCCAACCTTATACGTCATAGGGAAGGAAAATGAGCCCCATCTCTTCAAAATAATTCGGCAACTACAGCTTCAACACTCCCGGAGAAATCACGGTCAAACTCCCCAGTTTCTGCTCTGCGCCTCTGCGTCTCTGCGTTACCTTCTTTATCGGCAGCAGCCCATCTCAGGAGATTGTTGAGTCTGCAACCTGAGTTGAGGGCACGATGCGGGGCAGGAGCCCCGCGGTCCATTGGCGAATCCCGGGTCACGGGTTTTCCAGTTCCCAGTTTCTAGTGTGCAATTCGTCCTACTCCGGGATTGGGTTTATGATGGTCCTAGTTATGGACATTCCGCAGTCAGTCGGCCGTTACCGCATCGTCGATGAGATCGGGCGTGGGGGCATGGGCCATGCCTGATGTGCTGATCTGCGTCGCCGTCGAAGCCGAGGCCTGCGATCTCGCAGGGTTCGGTTCGATCAACGACACCTCGATTGAGGTTCTGACCACCGGCATCGGCCCGGTCAACGCCGCCGTGGCGCTGACCCGGTTCCTGGCACACCACTGTGTGGGAATGGTGGTCTCGCTGGGCATCGGCGGCGCCTATCAGGAATCGGGCCTGCAGGTCGGCGAGGTGGCGTGCGCGTCCTCCGAGACGTACGCCGACCTCGGCGCCGACTCACCACTTGGATTTCTCGACATGGAAGCACTTGGTTTCCCGGTCGTGGGAGATTACTTCAACCGACTGCCTCTGGATCTTTTTCCCACATCCAACCGGTTGCCCTTTGTCACCCGCACCACATGCACCGGAAACACAACAGACGCCCAGGCCATTTGGGCGCGCACCGGGGGCTCGGTGGAGTCCATGGAGGGTGCAGCCATCGTGCACGCAGCACTGGCCCACGGCGTGCCGGTAGCTGAGGTACGCGGAATCTCCAATATGGTGGGCGATCGCGATCGCAGCGCGTGGCGGATAGCCGAAGCTGCTCGGG
>QNEM01000231.1 GCA_003645215.1 Gammaproteobacteria bacterium | reverse complement strand
TTACCAATACGGTTTATAAAGTTGGCTCATCAGTCGCACAGGTTATGTCTACTTTGATTGTTATTATCTCCGGTGTGGTGATTGATACCATGATGTTTAAAGGTGCTAAAACACTGCCAGTGAAATGGGGACAGATATCCAATCGAGGCGTTTATGCATTGTTTGCATTGCCGATTGCCTTTACCTGGCTAATGGCACTGATGGGCTATGTTCGTTCGTCAGTGCGGACTCACTGGCACGTTTATACGGTGATGAAAGATAATTCAGTGGATAATTTTATTCCAAATATTGGCCATGCAGGTAATATGATGACAGTAGCGACCATCAGCTTTCTCGCCATTGTTTTATTTATTTTCTGGGTTGCATCTTTGGGTGATACCAAACAGCCAAAGCCTGAAAAAATAGCCAACCCTGCGCAATAAGTGGAGCCAGCCATGACGAATACAGCGACTACAAATAAACAAGCTCACACTCTACAGGATGCTGATTTTCTGACACCGCCAGGTAAGATTCCAGTCATTGCCAAAGTGCTTTCTTTTATGGTTTTGATGGTGCTGATCTTTACCGGTATTGCCAACTTATTGCCGCAGGTAGAAGGACAGGCACCCAGGGATATTAAAGTCGACTTAGGTGCGCTGACCATGGGTAGCTATATTGCAATGGGAGAAACTCTGTTCAAAGGCAAAGGCACTTGCACCTTATGTCATAATAATTTGGGACGGGCACCTGATATTCTGGTCTTAAATATGGAGGATACTGCCGCACAACGATTAAGTGCTGAGGCTTATAAGGGTGAAGCAAAAGATTCAGAAAGCTACTTTCTGGAGTCTATGCTTGCGCCCAGTAAATATGTAGTACCCGGTTATGGTAAAGAGGGAGATCCTTCACCGATGCCAACTATTGATAAAGCGCCAATTGGTTTAACAGCAGTTGAGATGGGGGCAATTATTGCTTTTTTACAAGCTAAAGATGGTGGCGAACCAACGGTTGAATTGCCAACGGATACACCTGAGATTGAAGAGACTGCAAGTACTACGGCTGAACCAGCAAAGCCTGCGGCCAATGCAGAAGAAGTGCTGACTAAAAATGCTTGTACCGCCTGTCATGCTGTTTTAGATAGCCCGTCAACCATTGGACCTGATTTGAAAACCATTGGTGCTCGTTCCTCCAGAGAAGAAATACGAGAAAGCATTATTAATCCGGCAGCTGTTATTGCGGAAGGTTTTCCGCCTATTATGCCGGCAACTTTTGCTGACACAATGATGGTCAAAGAACTGGAAATGGTGGTTGATTATTTGCTGGCATCAAAAGGTGATTCAGCTAAAGAAAATTCACTATCAACAGAAACTGAGAAAAAAGGCGAATAATTACAATGAAAGGCTTTAAATTTCCGCCATTATTAATGGCTATTCTCATTCTGGTGGCAGCATTTGTGTTTTTCAAATATGGTGTGCCACCTCTGTTGCCAGTGTCACTTCTGATTCAGTATATGATCATCTGTGTGATTGGTGTGTTGTTGTTTTTCTCTTTTGATGAAGAGACCTGGTCACGCTTTAAGGCACCTATTGCTGCAGTCACACAAAAAGATGGCACCTGGCCTATACGCTGGTTTTTTCTTTTGGCTATTCCTGCACTGATAGGCTATACCGTGCACATTATTGTTAAGCCAAGTTTAGATTCCCCCGTTGAGTTGCGTCAGGTTCACCCTGCACCGCCATCAAAATTAAAAGTGTTTAATAAAACCTATAATTTGACTAAATTAGAAAATCCGATCAGAGAAGAAGTTATTGCCAATATGAAAGCCGGTGATGAGGCAAAAGGCTGGGAGATTTATAATACTGCTGTGACCGCCGGGCGTGATGTTTATTATCAAAACTGTTTCTTCTGTCATGGCGATCTCATGTACGGCGAAGGTGTTTTTGCTGATGGCTTTAACCCAAGACCAATCAATTTCCAGGATGAAACTATTAACCAGCTGCAGGAAGCCTTTTTATTCTGGCGTATTGCAACAGGCGGCCCCGGCCTGCCAAAAGAAGGCACGCCATGGAAGTCAGCGATGCCTGTCTGGCATGAAATGCTGGGTGAGCAGGATGTCTGGAATGTCATTACTTTCTTATATGACTATGTAGGTGAAGTACCACGCATCTGGGATCCGGAAGTATCTAAAATTGTCACCGGTATGAAGACTAAACTGGAAGATGAGCGAGCACAGATGAAAGGTAAAGACCTTTATCAACTACGCTGTTCAGTGTGCCATGGTGATGAGGGTGCTGGTGATGGTGTTGCGGCTGACAGGCTCTATCCAAGACCTCGTGATTTCACTTTGGGTCTGTTTAAATACAAAACATCACCCGGTACAGTACCTGTTCGGGATGAAGATTTGTTTGATACCATTAAGTTTGGTTTAGTCGGTACGGGTATGCCTGGCTGGAGCAAACTGATGACAGATGAACAGATTAGTTCGTTGATTCCCGTTCTGAAACGTTTTGATATTTCCGCCACCTGGGCTCCGGAGAGCGCAGAAGATGAAGACTTTAATGATGATGGACAATACCTAAAAGATGACTTTAACAAATTCACTGAAGTCGAACCCCTGGACGGTCAGATTGCGTATTCAGATGACTCAGTGGCGAAGGGCAAGGCAGCATTTGAACCCTGCCAGGAATGTCATGGTGTTGAAGGACGGGGTAATCTTCGTTCCGGCAAGCGTCTGGCAGATGATTGGGGATTCCGTATATGGCCACGTGATTTGAATAAACCCTGGGCATGGCGTTCAACTAACCGCACGGCAGAAAAAGATCCTCTGAAAGCGCGTGATGAAATTGTTAAAAATATATACTCACGCCTTTCAATCGGTATTCCCGGTACGCCAATGCCTGCTCACCGTGCAGAAGGAGAAGGTAATGAAGACCCCATTAGTCTGGAAGATCGCTGGCATATTGCTAATTATGTTTACTCCTTGCGTGACTTAAATACTGCTCCTGGAAAGGGTGTTATTAAGGCTAAGAAAACAGATGTTTCTCTGCCTGATACTCTGACTGATGACGCATGGGCAAGTGCGCCGGTTACTTCTATGCGTCTGGTGCCTAATATCATTAAGGGAGAACGCTTATTTACGCCCAAAAATGATCTCATCAGTGTTAGAGCGCTTTATAATGAAGATGAAATTGCCTTTTTAATTGAAGTAAATGACAGAACCGAAAGTCTTCCCGGACATGAGTACAGCATGAGTATTCAGGATGAAGAACTGACACTCTTTTCTGATGCCCTGGCGGTACAATTTCCACGCGAAGGAGCTTATACTTCAAGTCCAATGGTTGAAAAGCCACTCTTTCGTCATGGTGACTCAAGCCATAATACCACCATGTGGTACTGGAATGCCGGTAGCCTTGAACCAAAGCAGGAAGCCAGAACAATGATCTTTAAAGGTACAGGTCCTGATAACAAATTGCAGCCGATGATGGATTATAAAGAAGTTACTGCTCAGGGAAAATGGTTTGAAGGTCGCTGGCAAGTGCTGATGAAACGTAAGCGTACCGGAACCGATGGTGAAATCAGCTTTAGCGAAGGTGAATTTATCCCTGTTTCATTTGCAAACTGGGATGGCAGTAATGGCGAGGCGAGATCCAAACATACTTTATCAACCTGGTTCTGGTTATTATTACCACCTCAAAGCGATCCGGTTAAACTGTATGTTATTCCTTCAGCCTGGGCTATTCTGGTCTTTATCCTGGGATTACTGATTGTGCGAGGCCAAAGGAAAAAATATAGGGAGCTTAACCACCAAAGCCGCTATTAGAGAAAAAGAATATTTTGCCACGGAAGACACGGAACTCACAGAAAAAAATCAAAAGATTTCATA
>QNEM01000230.1 GCA_003645215.1 Gammaproteobacteria bacterium | reverse complement strand
ATGGTGGCTTTAATCAGATCGATCACGATGAGCAGTCTGACCTGTCACAGGAACTACGCATCAGTACAACCGGAGATGGTGCGATCAACTGGTCGGCCGGAGTCTACTATTACAAGGGTGAGTCTGAACAGGGCGAGAGTCTCGGTGTGACCCAGGCGGGTGAGGTCAAACGGAATCCATTCGTCAGAAACAATTCGCTGGAAGAAATCGAGAATATTGCTGCGTTTGGTGGCGTGTATTGGGCTATTAGCGATCGCTGGGATACTTCATTCGAACTGCGTTACGCAGAAGATGAAATCACATTGACAAATTATGCTAACGATGATGCTGCTTTGTTCGTGGCGGAGTACAACGAAACTTTCAAGAGTGTGACGCCAAGGCTCACGGCTACCTTTGCTGCAACAGACGACATTAATATCTACGGCAACATCTCCAAGGGCACCAAGCCAGGTGCTTTTAATTCAAGCGTGCCTGATGATATCAACGGTAATCCCGATGAAAGCTTCAGGGATGTCGATGAAGAAGAGGTCTTGAGCTATGAGTTGGGCACAAAAATGAGCCTCATGGATCAGCGTGTGAGCCTCAGCCTGGCTGGCTACTACATGGATGTTGAGGATCAGCAGTTGACCGTCGTCATAGAGGTTCCCGGTGGCGGTGGTACGACATCATTATTGCAAAATGCAGGTAAGACTGAAATCTATGGTGTTGAGCTCGAAACGAATGTCATGATTACAGAAAATCTGACCGGTGGGTTTAGTTACGCATATACGCATGCCGAAATAAAGGAACGTATTAGTCAGGATGAAGCAGATCTGCAGGGTAGTGACGGCAGTTTTGAACAGAATCAGGCGCTTGGTAATGTCGCAGGACGTGATGTTCCCCGTGTACCGGATCACATGTTGTCGTTATTCGGTCGTTATGAGCATTCGCTAAGTTCATGGGGTGCCTGGTATGTTGGCGGCGACTACACTTTTGAGTCAGCGAAATATGCTCAGGAGCATAACTTGATCGAGAACGGCGACCGTAACCTCGTTGGTGCGCGTGCAGGACTACTTGTAGGTAACTGGGATTTCAGCATCTGGGGAAAGAATGTTCTGGACGATGATACACCGGTTGATGTCATTCGCTATATTGACCGTCGCTCAGGGGGATTGCCTCCATTTCCGCAGAATGGTCCAAGGCCAAGCAGTAGTCCGCGGGGATTCGGTCTGACATTACCACGTGGACGACAGATCGGTGCCACCATGAATTATCGTTTCTGACAGTAGCCGCTGGTTGTGAATAGCAGCTGTTAATCACGAGGGTGAGAGGTGGCGACCCCAGGCCGGAAGACTGGGTCGTCGCCTGCTTCGGCACGATCAGCTGACTATGGCGAATCAACGTTATTCCGTAAATATCAGTCGACAGCGGTTTATGAAAAGTATTGCCGTGCAGGTGGTCTTGCAGGCATGAGCTTATGCTGATCAATAGATCAGTGCATTTTGGGGATGAAAAATGAGTAAGAAATTTGCGCTGACCTGTTTGATGATGCTCGGGTATTTTATCGTACTGGAGCAATCGATAGGGATAGCGACTGCTGAAACCGGAAAACAGCAAGGAAGAAATGTCGGCGCCGGTGAAATGGGTGTCGAAGCCTTCGTATATGACGGGCAGCCAATTTCATCTGATGAATTGAAAAGTGACGATCATGTTAACTATCAGCGCGGTATGATTTGTGCCGAGTGTCATCACGTTACATTTGATCTTGCCACGACGGCAACAAAACAATTCACGAATAACTTTCCACAGCTGACCAATAATGAAATCTGGGAAAAGATCGAATCTTTTCTGCCGGGTCGTGAGCGATTTGCCCTGACTACCTCATACAATGGCGAGCCGACAGCCACAACGGTCGACATGGTATTGGATAAAGCTGAGAAAGTGCTATATGTCGTGTCGGAGAAAGGCACCGAGAAACTACTGCATATCAGAAAGAATCCGAATATCAGTGCGGTTCGTTTTGTCGGCTGGACTGTGGCCGATCTTGGTAAAAAAGAATGGCGAAGTACTCAGATCAAGGGCACGGCTGAGGTGATTGAGCACGATGACCCGAGATTTGACGAGTTACTCACCCGGTACAATCTGGTTCGTATGTCTATGGAGCGTGCGCATCTGAGATTTGACCTGATTCGAATCACTCCGACGCAGATCTATTATTTCGATACGACTCTTAGCGCTAATAGTGCTGACAATGATTATAGTGTCGATACTGCCGATCAGGGTGACAGGCTTTCCGTTTACCAGCTCTGGCGCAGAGAATAGCAAGTAGCTTCAAAAGCTGACTATCCGCAGTTACTGCCAGTCCTCCCGGTTTTGTTCTCACAAATAAGCGGGAACAGTCGCATGTCTTGGTTATTATGGTTTCAGGTTGATGGAAATTAGTTTTCGGCTAATCATTTTGGTGCAAATAATCCTGGCTGTATTTCCTGTTCAGGCCGAATGGTTTCAGGAAAGTCAGAACAAAATGGGCACCCGTGTCTTCATCAAGCTGTGGCATGAAGACGCAACTGTGGCACACAGATTGTTGCTTGACGCCATGGCTGAGTTCGACAGAATAGAAGCAGTCATGAGTACCTATCGGGCTGATTCAGAAATATCTCGAATTAACGCCAATGGTGCCATTGACTGGGTCCCTGTCGGCGAAGAGCTCTATGATCTGATTACACGAGCGTTGGCTTTGTCGGTGCAAACTGATGGTGCCTTTGATATTACCTACGACAGCGTTGGTCAGTTCTACGATTTCAGGAAGCAGGTGCGTCCTTCTGAATTACAGCTGGAAGAAGGCCTGCCGGCAATTAATTATCGGCATTTGCTGCACAACCCTGAAACGTTTGAGATACGGTTTGCACACCCTGGTGTGCGTATCAATCTTGGCGGAATTGCCAAAGGGTATGCAGTTGAATCGGCCATTCGATTGTTGGAGGATGCGGGAGTTCATCATGCGCTAGCAAATGCTGGTGGTGATACACGTGTGTTGGGTGATCGTGTCGGTAAGCCCTGGATTGTCGGTATTCGTGATCCGGATGATGAACTGAAGTTTGTGACTCGCCTTGCATTAAATGATTCGGCCATATCGACATCGGGTGATTATGAGCAGTTTTTCATGGAAGGTAGTATTCGCTATCATCATATTATGAGTCCATCGACCGGGGATTCGGCTACCGGGGTACGGAGCGTTACGATTACTGGCCCAAGCGCCACTATTACAGATGGCCTTTCGACAAGTGTTTTTGTCATGGGACCGGAAGCAGGGCTTCGATTGCTTGAATCATTTCCAAGCTATGATGGAATTATCATAGATCAACAGCACCATATACATTATTCAACAGGTGTCAGCCCGCTCTGAATGTGACATCCGAATCCAAGTGGCATATTTTTCTCTAAATGCTTACGAATGTACTGCTAAGGAAAATACAGTTAGCTGGCGAGCTTGATCTTCAGAGGAATTATTTTGCGTGGCACGTTGATAGCTTTGCACGTAGGGCGGGCTGATGGTTTTCCAATATAGTAGCCTTGGGCAAAATCTATTCCAAGCTCGCGTAATAACTCGAAAGTCTTTGCATTGGTCACATGTTCGGCGATCGTCTGCTTATTTGTCGCACGTGCAATCTGGCTGATAGAGTTGACGATGGTCTGATCGACGAGATCTTTTGCAAGCGTTTTGATGAAGGATCCATCGATCTTGATGAAATGGACAGGCAGGCTCTTCAGGTAAGTGTATGAGCTATATCCGGCACCAAAATCATCAATGGCGAAGCGACAACCGAGTTTCGATATTGCAGCAATCTGATCGGCGGCTGTATTTATATTTCGTACTGCAACCTGTTCCGT
>QNEM01000229.1 GCA_003645215.1 Gammaproteobacteria bacterium | reverse complement strand
TGATGAAACAGCCGAAACAAAATCCGACAAATGAGCCGAAATGAATTGACAGGGCAGCCCATGCGACACCTGCGGCGCTCCATAAAGATGCCCCGGCAAATACCGGGCGGCGACCGAAGCGTTGGATCAATATGGCGGCGGGCAATGTTGCCAGTGCGATACCGAGAATCCCTGCTGTGACCGGCAATGTGGCCAGTTGTGGCGTGGGGGATAGTGTCGCGCCGACCAGCGCTGATAACGTGGCCATCATGATCTGACCGGCCGAGCCGAGTCCCTGGGCGATGGCCAGGCCGATGACAGTAAAAAGTTGTTGACCGGTCAGAGGCGGGTTGCTATTTGGTTGTATTGTTGAAATACCGTCAGCCATACGGTTGTCCCAGGTAATCCGGGACGCTTGTGATGTATTTCAGCTGTGCATTATCTGGAGTCGTTAAGGAGCTGTTCTCCCAGATCGGAAACAGCTGCTGCGGTAAGCGCTTCAGGATTTGCTGCACAATAATCAACAAAATGCCCGGTCAGGCTGTCAAAATTCCATGATTGGCCGGTTTTCTCTGCATCCTGAATAATCTCATTAATCGTTTTGCCTGTCTTGGCGTGATAGTAACCTTCCGCCCATGTCAGCAACAGCCGTTTTGTACCCAGCGGGCCGACAACTATCATTTTGTTGAAGACATCACAGGGAATCGCGCCGATATCGGGGACGCCACCCATACCTGGCGGGAGTTTCAATTCTTCAGCTATTGCTATATCACTCAACAGTAACAAGGAGATTAACAGCAGGCATGGTTTGATAAGTCTATTCATTGATTTAACCCGGACGACCTTTGCCAATTTCAGACGGTTTCTTTGGGGCGAGTATCAGCAGTATAAAAAGCAGCAGGAACGCGCCGAGTACCACGGACATCTCAATTTTATAATCCCAGGGCCGTACCCAGATTTCGGTAAACAGCTTCCACTTTGTAGCTATCTCGATACTAATCCAGAAAATATTTCCCACGGGGATAGCGTAGCGAAGCGCAGTCGAAGTTCTTTTGAACTTGATCAGGCGCGAGAAGCAATAGCCGCTCCAGACAAATGCTACGAATACTGTGGCCATGTTGACCGCAAAGAACAGGTCTCCTTTACCGACAAGCCCGGGATCAAAGCAGAGCAGATTCCACGCATAACAAAACCACGTGACATAGATCGTTTCCATGAAGGTAATGATGGCGTAGTTCCTGTCGCGTGATATCTTGGTGCTTGGCCCCAAGCCTTTTTGCAGGCCCAGTTTTTTCTGGAACCACAGGAACATGTTGCAACGGGTGTCTTTGTCGAAGGTGTAGAAGCACATCATCATCATCAGCAAGCCGACAGTGGCGCCCATAATCATGTATTCAGGGTATGTTCCGCTGACACGAAGCCCATCTGCGCCATCCATGCGTGGAGCCATCCCCCAGTTCATTCGCCCATAGAACATGAAGAAGAACTCGACCCAGGTCATCCATACCAGGAGCCCGGCAAAAAATCCGATCCAGGTCTGAAAATTCTCATTGTTGGATTTTATGGCATACCACAGCATGACTATGGCGGCAGCGCCGATGAAAATAGAGGCAATATAGACATCCTGGCCCAGCCAATGTTCGACAAGAACCATAAATGAGTGGCCCAGCCCTATTGCAAACAACATCAAAAAGAAAGTTACGACTCCAACAATAGGCGGTTTCCAGAGCTTTGATTTGCCCGAATTATTTTTTGCGACAGCTGCCGTCATTTCTTTTTCCTCAAGGGTTTTTGCTGAATTAATTTTGTCAGAGCTTTGTTGGCTGGCGGTTATCGGTTAAGGCAGACATTTTCCAGCCATCAGCAGCTGCTACCAATAGATAAGCCTCAGTTTATTGAAGCTGATTCTGTGGTAACTGATCGGTTAATAAGAAGCCATGCATGCTTTCACGAAACAAACGTTCCCAATCTGGATCATGATCAAATGTACGTAATATGATGAGAGCTGAGCGTGCCATCAAGGCAATTGAATACTCGGCTTTCCTTGCTCTTAATATTCCATGCGGCTCGATCAGGTCGAACAATCGGCGCATGTGCTTCATTACTGGACGATGAGCTTCTTCCAGTAAGTGAAAAACACTTTGTGATTCCCGCGAGGCCAGAGAGAATGCTTCTGGGTATTCGCGCCAGATCTGAATGTAGACATCAATGATCTGATCAAAGGTTTCCCATGGATTGGTGGAATTTATTGCTGCAAGACGGGAACTGTACGATTCCATCATCGGTTGAGCGATCTGAGTGAATACGTCTTCCTTGTGCTTGAATAGTTTGTAAAAGGTGCCTCGGGAAATGTCTGCTGCTTCGATAATTTCCTCGACACTGACCGTGGCAATATTTTTTTCTATGAAGCGCGTGGTGGCTGCTTGCAGGATTGTCTGGCGAGTGCGTTCCTGACGCCGGAGTATTCGAGGGCTTGGAGTCTCAGCATTTGCAGCAGTTTGGTATGTCATGGGTGACCCATAATTCTTTTATAAACAGTCCTGATAAAAAAGATACCATACTGAATAAAAAGGAACAACAGTATATAAATATATTATGCAACCCTATAGATGCTGTTATATAGTTGATTAATAAGTAGTAATTATGGTGCCTGACTCATGGTGGGCGGCTTTAACAGGCTAATAACCAAAAGGTGGCCAACGGGGTACGGCCCCGTTTCCATACGTGTTGCACTGAGTAAAAGTTAAATTTCCTGAACTCGGGAACTCATTGGCACTTTAACGGGTCAAGTGGAGGGTGCGTTGCGTGCCAGCGTGCAGGATTTTTTCACCATAATTGAAGAGGATTCAGAATGAGCAAAGTAAATCGTACGAATGGCGCCGTCCTGGCTGCTGCCGCAGCAGCATTGTTTATTGCCGCACCATTTGCGGCAAACGCAGGCGAAGCGATGGGACATTGTGTGGGCGGTAACTCCTGTAAGGGACAGAGTGCTTGTAAAACAGCAAACAGCGGTTGCCAGGGACAAAATTCCTGCAAAGGACAGGGCTTTACTTCAACTACCAAGGCTGAGTGTGACGAAGCTGGCGGTGAGTTTGAAGAAGCTTAAGTCTGTTTAAGCAGGGCTGCCGGCATCCATTACGATTCCGGCAGCCCTTTTTTATTTTACTAATTAGTTATTCCATGACTGAATTATCCACTGATAGAAAATACCTGGGCTTCGGCCTGGGTTTGCGCACCGATCACTATGAGCAAGTACTCAATGATCGGCCGAAAATTGATTGGCTGGAAATCATCAGCGAAAACTACATGATCGAAGGTGGCAAGCCGTTACATTACCTTGACCGCATTCGTGAGTTATACCCGATGGTCATGCACGGTGTGTCGATGTCCATCGGCAGCACGGCGCCACTAAATTTCGATTATCTTGCTGATCTCAAGCGGCTGATTGACCGAGTGCAACCCGAGTGGGTATCCGATCATCTGTGCTGGACCGGCGTGCACGGCCGTAATTTGCATGACCTGATGCCGTTGCCCTATACCGAAAAAACGATTGCGCATGTGGCTGCGCGAGTAGCACAGGTGCAGGATTATTTGGGGCGGCAAATTCTGCTGGAAAATGTATCCAGCTATGTCACCTATGAGGCATCACAAATTTCTGAATGGGAGTTTCTGACGGCAATCGCCGAACAGGCAGATTGTCTGCTGCTGCTCGATATCAATAACATCTATGTCAGCAGTCATAACCATGCATTTGATCCGCTCGAGTATCTGGACGGTGTGCCGGGCGATCGCATCCAGCAGATTCATCTGGCCGGGCACAGCTATAAAGATCAACTGATCATAGATACGCATGACCACCCCATCTGCGACCCGGTCTGGTTTCTGTATCAACAGGCGAT
>QNEM01000228.1 GCA_003645215.1 Gammaproteobacteria bacterium | reverse complement strand
GTTTATGATGCGATTTGCCCATTAGTGACAAAAGTACATATGGAAGTAGGGCAATATCAGGAAGAGGGCAGGGAATGTATCCTGATTGGTCATGAAGGCCATCCGGAAGTAGAAGGCACACTGGGTCAATATCGACCAAGTGATAATTCTGGCGGGATGTATCTGGTTGAATCAGTAGAAGATGTCTGGAATCTGGAAGTGAAAAATCCTGACTTTCTGGCATTTGTGACACAGACAACATTGTCCATGGATGATACTGCAGAAGTGATCGACGCCTTATGTGAACGTTTTCCAAATATTGCCGGGCCTAAAAAAGAAGATATTTGTTATGCAACTCAGAACAGACAGGACGCAGTCAAAAATCTGAGTGCACAGTGTGACTTGATCCTGGTGGTCGGTTCACCCAACAGTTCCAACTCAACACGTCTGATGGAAATCTCGGAAAAAGTCGGTGTACCTTCCTATTTAATCGACAATGCATCCGAAATTAAAAGGGGATGGCTGGATGGCAAGGAATGTATCGGAGTGACTGCGGGTGCTTCAGCGCCAGAAGTATTGGTCGAGGCAGTCATAAATCAGTTAAAAGAATGGGGCGCTGAAACAGTTGAAGAAGCGCCAGGGAAAATTGAGAAGGTTGTATTCTCTCTACCCAAGGAACTTGCCAAGATTCAACATTCTCAGCTATAAAAATAAGGAGTATTTTGTTCTTACAATTCGTCTATTCGTCGGTTTATCACCAATCGTATAATACTGTAGTGCAATTAGAAATAGTGCACAGCGAACAGGCTTTGGATATACTAGGGTCATGAAGTTTAAAGAAAAAGTAATGGTCGGCGGCGAGCAGATTGGGCAAGTGTTGAAAAATCACACAATCAGACCAACCGTACAACGGATTGATATCGCCAGGGTATTGTTGGCAAAGCCTCAACATTTATCTGCAGACAAGGTATTCGGTCTGGTAAATACAAAAGATGAGTTAGTCTCCAAAGCCACTGTCTATAACACCTTAAACTTGTTTGTTGATAAGGGTTTAATCAATCAGGTCGTGGTAGATTCCAGATACATCTTCTACGATTCGAATACCGAGTCACATCATCATTTCTATAATGAAGATACAGGTTTATTACAGGATATTGAAGATGAAGGGACACTGGTTAAGAATATCCCAGGATTACCCAAAAATACGGTGCAAACGGGTATCGATGTTGTCATTCGAGTAAAAAACCAATCCTGAAAATGTAAGTCGATTTATCGAGGTGATTTGGGTATTCACTCGTAGTGCTTTTTAGACTAAATGCCGAAGTAGCTCAGTTGGTAGAGCAACTGTTTCGTAAATAGTAGGTCGGAGGTTCGAATCCTCTCTTCGGCACCAGTTATCCTTAATTTATCTCAGCAAAACTCATCAATGTAGAGAAATTATTATTAATAAATCACCTACAAACTCTGCTCAGGAGGCAAAATTCTCTGTGGGCTGGTATGGAGTGACTATATTCCTCAGCGCATTTTTGCTGTTTCAAGTGCAACCGTTGATGGCCAAGTTCATTCTTCCCTGGTTTGGTGGCGGCGCTGGTATATGGACAGCCTGCATGGTATTTTTCCAGTGCACCCTTTTGGTCGGTTACGCATACGCTCACCTGCTCAGCAACAGTTTGCCGCTGAAGAGGCAGGCATTGATACACATTATTGTGCTGTGTCTATCGATCGTACTATTGCCGATAACGCCCGAAGCAAGCTGGAAACCTGCCGATGCGAATTCACCCACCCTGGATATTCTGCTGCTGCTGCTGGTTAACGTCGGCGTACCCTTCGCGGTACTTTCAGCTACCGTTCCACTACTTTCGCGCTGGTTTAGCCTTTCACATCCACAGCGCTCCCCATACAGGTTGTATGCATTGTCCAATACCGGCTCATTACTGGCGCTGTTAAGTTACCCGTTTATCATTGAACCCAACCTGGGATTGACCACCCAGGCGATGAACTGGTCCTTGGCCTATGGAGTCTTTGTCCTGCTCTGTTGCTGGTGTGCATTCCGTATCAGCACAATCAAACAAGCAGTCGTTTTAAACGAGCTTGTACAAGGTAATGACAATCAATCTGCCGATAAAGCCGCCCGGTCTGGCGAGGTCGATCGAGCACCAGGCAGAATAGATACTGTACTTTGGCTTGCACTTTCTACCACGGCCTCGGTCATGCTGCTGGCTTCGACCCACAGGATCTCTCATGACGTTGCGGTCATACCATTGATGTGGATAGCACCATTGGCACTTTATCTGTTGTCATTCATCCTCTGTTTCGATCATAGCTGGTGGTACAAGCGCTGGCTGTTCGTGCCCTTACTGGTGATTTCTGCATTTTTAGTAGTGTCCTCTATGCATTGGACCAAGCTTTTACAGATAGAGGGCAAGATAATTGCCTACCTGGTACTGTTGTTTGCCGTGTGTATGGTGTGCCACGGCGAGCTGGTACGGATAAAACCAGGCGCCAGGTTTCTCACCCGGTTTTATCTGGTGGTCGCAATCGGCGGTGCACTGGGTGGGATCCTGGTGGCGGTGATTGCACCATTGGTTCTCGATGACTTCTGGGAGTACCAGTTTGGCTTGATCGGAGCTTGCCTGCTCGCCATGCTTTGCGTGTACCTTGATCGGAAACGCCAACCGCGACAGACATCTAAACGGGCAGTGGTAGCGACACGAATTACCTGGGGTGTAAGCACAATCTTACTTGTCATATTGGCGGTCGGGTTGACAGGAACTATGCGTAGAGATCTGCGGAAGTACACTGAGATGTCCAGGAACTTTTACGATGTGGTGCGGATTAAGGAAGGCAACATTCTTCGTATTATGGTGAGTGGTAGAGTCGAGCATGGCACTCAATTCATCAAGCCGGCACTACGGCGCATCGCCACCAGTTATTATGGACACGAAAGTGGTATTGGTATTGCCATACAAGAAGCCCGTCGTCTCCGCTTGCTTGATAGCAGCAGCGCAGACTCAGGCCTGCGCATCGGTGGTATTGGCCTGGGGACCGGAACCATGGCAGCCCTGACCGAGCCAGGTGACGAGATCCGGTTCTACGAAATCAACCCAGACGTTTATCGCCTGGCTGACAAATACTTCAGCTATATGGACGATACAAAGGCAGATATTGAAGTCGTATTTGGTGATGCGCGATTGAGTCTGGAAAGGGAAGTGCTAAATGGTGAACTTCAGAAATTCGATGTGCTTGCCGTCGATGCCTTCACTAGCGATGCAGTGCCCTTGCACCTGCTTACCAGGGAAGCCATGGAGCTTTATTACCAACACCTTGAGCCCAACGGCCTGCTGGCGATTCATGTCTCGAATAACTACGTGAATCTGTCGGCGGTGGTACGCGGTCTGGCCAACGAGACAGGGCGTCATGCTGTACGGATCTACACACCAAGATCGGCGAGGAGCGGTACTGACTATGCCTTTTGGGTAATAGTCGCCAGGAACCGCTCATTTGTTGAATCTGAACTGGTGCAGGCTAGCATCACACCCTGGACAGAGCATGAGTCGTTACCGATTGTATGGACAGACGATTATGCCAGCCTGTGGCAAGCAGTCGTCGCCGAAAAGGATCACTCTGACAGCAGATGGGTATCGGCGCCGAATGGGGGAATGTTCGTCATCGATGAAGCCGGGCTTCTGAGCTACAGTGCTTATCTACGGTTGCTGGAGATATGTCGACTGCTCTACCATCAAACTGGTGGTAGTCGGGCGTTGATGGTAGTGACCAGCAACAAGATGCCTGAACAGGATGGCCGTGATCTATCATTTGATGAATATTCACAGCAACTGTACAAAGAGTATAAACTCAACGTTCCTGGCGAAGTCGAAGGAATAATGATTCTATTTTCGGTCGCCCATGGTAAAGCATCGATCCGCTTTGATAATTTT
>QNEM01000227.1 GCA_003645215.1 Gammaproteobacteria bacterium | reverse complement strand
TCATATCTGGTAGAACTCGGCAATGGAGATAAATTCCTGTTCGATCTCGGCTCCGGGATGCTTTCTAACCTGTTCTCCTTGCGGCCTGACTTTTCGAAACTCGATCATGTCTTTGCCAGTCATTTGCATGTCGACCACGTCGGCGACTTCATGGCATTTCATATTGGTAGCTGGCTCTCAGGTCGTTATACACCGGTCCATATTTACGGACCGAGCGGATCCAGCCCGGAAATGGGCACCAAGGCCTTTGTAGAAGCCATGCAGAAGGGCTATGCCTGGGACATTGCAACCCGTAGTGGCGCGTTACCCGATGCCGGTGGGTTGATCAAGGTGCACGAGTTTAATTACAAGCAGGAAAATGTGATCGTCTACCAGGAAAATGGTGTAACGATTCGATCCTGGCCAGCGATCCACGCTTTGGACGGCTCAGTGAGCTACGGACTCGAATGGAACGGTCTCAAGTACGTGTTCGGCGGTGATACCTATCCGAACAACTGGTACATAAAATACGCAACCAATGCAGACGTAGCCTCGCACGAAGCCTTCCTGCCACCCGAGGCCCTGGCCAAATATTTCGGTTGGGATCTGGCTCAAGCGATGTGGGTTTCGACGAGAATTCACACAGAACCTCAGGCCTTTGGCAAGGTGATGTCGGCAGTTAAACCGCGCCTGGCAGTTGGTTACCATTCAGTGCAATCGCCGGATAACAATGCCGCGATCATGGATGGTGTTCGCAAAACCTATGATGGCCCGCTGGCACTGGCGCGCGACCTGATGGTTATTAATGTCACCAAGGATACGATCAAGGTGCGCATGGCGACAGTAGATGAGTATGTCCTGCCACCTGATGTCACCCAGGCCTATAAGGACGCTGATCGATCCGATAATAAGAAGACATCCAAGTACATTTCGGACGGTAAGTGGAAAGGCTACACACCACCAGCAATGCCGAAGAAGAAATAGCGACTGGCTATAAAGAACTATCAGTTAACGGGGATTGTGCTCTGGCACTTTCCCCACAGCTAGTAACCACAGAGTATTTAAACTATGAATATGAAAACGATTTCCTTATTGAAATTAAAATCCCACTTAAATGTATTCTGGATTGTTTTAGTGGCAGGGTTGGTAAGTCATCCTGTTAATGCAGAAATACCTGAACCGGGCCCTGACGTCGGTGAACAGACCAGGGCGACACTGATGAATTTCACCAAATTTCTCAGCAGCCAGAAAAGTTTTAGTTATACGGCAGAGATGGGATATGAGGCAGTCCAGAATTCAGGATTAAGAATTGAATTTGGTGCTACAAGAAAGGTAACTGTTCAACGTCCTAATCGTGCGCGCATCGAAGCACAACGCAGGGATGGCGGCAAGCGGCTTGTCATTATTGATGGCAAGGAAATTTCTGTCTTTGATGAAAACGAAAACGTTTACGCCATTGTTCCCAGGGAAGGTACGCTGTCTGAGATCATTGATTATTATGTTGATGAATTAGAGATGCCCCTGCCACTGGCTGAATTGGCGTCTGATGATCTGTCGGAAGTCTTGACAGAGAATATCTCTTTTGGTCACACCATCGGTGAATCAACTATTAGCGGTATACTTTGCGATAACCTGGTTTTACAAAATGATGAAGTCGATATTCAACTCTGGATCGCGAAGGGCAAAAAGCCGTTACCCAGACGCGTAGTCATTACCTATAAGAACGAACCGGGAGAACCCCAGTTCTGGGCCACGTTTGTAAAATGGGATTTATCTCCTGATGTTGACGATAAACAATTTACCTTTAAGCCGCCGGCAGACGCGAACAGGATAACCTTTGCACCCAGGTTGGCTGTGATTCCAGGAGGAGCAGAATAATGATTGCGAATATTTCCAGACTGCAAATTCTTACAGGCCTGAGCATTTTCATTATGTTAATTTTCGTTGCTATTGATACTGACGCACGTGGTCGAGGTGGTGGTGGTCGTGGTGGCCATAGTATGTCTCGTGGTGGTGGTCATAGCGGTGGTTTTTCCCGTAGCAGTGCATCATCCCGTGGTTCAATGCGGGGCAGGTCAGCTTCCAGACCTTCAGGGGGAGGTGTAAGTAGGGGTGATCGTGGTGGCCGGGATAGACCGGAGACACGACCGGACAGACCGGATCGTGGTGATAGGGGTGATAACATCAGCGATCGACAAAATGACAGACAAGATGCCGCCAGGGATCGACAGAATGACCGGCAGGATGCTGCCAGGGATATCCACGACGATCGCGAAGACTGGTATGACGATCGCCGACGCCGTGTCGCTGCAGCAATCGTCATAGGTTCAGTAATATCGGCCGCTTCGTGGAACTCCATGAGCTGTGCTCGCACGAGCGTGGTCGTAGATGGTATTACATATTGGTCATGTGATGGTGCCTGGTATCAGTCTTCCTATAGTGGTGGCAGTGTGACCTATGTTGTTGTGAACGCCCCTGCTGGCTACTGAGTTTTATTTTTTGCTTATTGCAGACAGTTAGAAATTGCTAATTGATTTGTTGAACGACCGGTTGAGATCGCCGTATAAAACAGACGTTCAACGACTAGACTAAATTTAATCTGACATATATTAGATTATTATTTTACAAGACTAGCAGACGGTGTCTCACCAAATATTTTTCCATACTCAATAGCAAATTTCCCAAAATGTGCAAAACCATAATTGGAAGCAACCTGTGTGACTGAGGTAATGTCACCTTTTGCACCGAGTAAATCATGATAAGCTGCATCTAGACGACGTTGTTTAATAAAAGCCATGGGGCCAATCCCGTATTTTTTCTCAAATGCACGAGATAACGTTCTGATCGAGCGACCAGAAACTTCTGCCAGCTGATTGCGTGTTATAGGATTTTTTAAATTATCGATGATAAATTCTTCAGCACGACTCAGAATGTGCGGATCATTATATTTATTAGAGTTTCTAACATTAGAGTCTTTGTTTGAATACAAAACAAAGCTTGCGAGCATATCATCTTCAAGCTCTTTTATAGTGATTTCACTGGGCGATATTTTATCATTTAGAGCAGACCATGTTTTGGCGATCGACCTTAGCAAAACACTACCCATCTGAGTAGAAAATAAAATATCAGTGCCTAATGATGGTAAATCTAGAGAATCTGATTGCAATAATTTTCTCGAATAATCACTGACTGGATTGACAAAATAATTACTTACAAGAAAATGGCATCCTCGCTTGGCAGTTAACTCAAATGTATGGCCTGGTGATAGCAAATGGGCTGATGGTGATTTATATGCATGGTTTCGATCGGACTCTGAAATTGTAAAAGATGCGCTTAGTGGAATAGTTAAGCCGTAGAAATCCTGTTGTGGTTCTTTTACAGCCTTAAATGAATTTGCTGATACGGTAAACAAACCGATATGCTCAAGCCTTTTCATACAGATTTCAGCATTGAATGCCGCACCTATGGCGGGTCTTATTAGGACGTCCCCGCCAACGGGGGCAAGAAATTCCTCAAATTCAACTGGGTCATCAAAAAACATTATCGATCCCTAAACAGAAATATAAACCTCTGAGCCAATACAATACAGAAATATAGACCTGTGAGCTAGAACAATACAGATACCAATACACTATGGTGTTATAAAATGTCCCAAATGGGACTGTAGCCTACACGTATTCATACTACACTTTGACGCTTAATATTTGTTCTTTGGCTGAACAATAATTACAAATAAAGGAAATTCTCATGTCTACAAGAAAAATTGTCATCGGATCATTGGCTGCGGTTGGCCTACTTGTGCTTACATTTCTAAACCTGGAAGTAGATGTCCATATGAAGGATGTCTCCGCCAAGCCGAGTCCCAACCGTGACGTGTACTACCCGGGCACCGAGGAACTGGCCGCAGACGAGATGCGTGTCATCGCCTGTGGTTCTGGCATGCCGATGCCACGGCTTAAGCAGGCGGCCGCCTGCTTTCTGATCGAG
>QNEM01000226.1 GCA_003645215.1 Gammaproteobacteria bacterium | reverse complement strand
TTTTCAAGTCACTCAGTGATAATGATCTGGTAAATATCATGAATGCTCCCGAGAACGGTATCGAGGAGTATGAACCACGGGATATGGTCGTCCGTGAGGCTGAAGTTGGTGACTGCATGTACATTATCCTCGATGGTTATCTGGAAGTCAGTATCCGCAGCGGTTCATCTGACCGTGAGGTAGGCATCGCAACATTGCGACCTGGTGATTTCTTTGGTGAGCAATCCCTATTGCCCTGGGGATCAGGTAGAAGAAACGCAAGCGTCAAGGCACTTCATTCTGCCAAGGTTTTCCGCATTGATAAAAAATATGTCCTCCTCGCTATCAAACGTGATGAAGAAGAAGAAGATGAAGATTCTGCAGATATCACTGCCATAAATCCAAAGTTTGAACCTGATGAAGTCCGTGATTTAATTATGGAGATGCCATTATTTAACAGTCTGAATAAACAAGAACTTGCAACCATCAGAGACTGGACTGAGGTCGTTACCTTCGGACCGGGTGATTTTGTTCTGAAAAAGTTTCAGAAGGGTGAACATCTCTATGTCATCCTTGATGGCAGGGCTGAAGTCTTCACGCTGGACGACAATGGCGAAGTTCTCATTCTAGCCGAACTGAATGCAGGAGAATTCTTTGGTGAACAGGCATTAATGCCTGATAGTAAAGGCAAGCGTAATGCATTTGTCAGGGCCAATGACACAACCAGATTAATAAAAATTCCCAAGGAATATTTCAGGTTAATCCTCACCCGTGACGATGAAATTGCAGCCCAGCTAAAGAAGGCACAGTAAAACCACTGATTGCAGTAATTTATTTTTACCTTTCATCAAGAGATCACCATAACATCTGGCTTATCTAATCATGGTGGACTGTTAGCTTTCAATTTCACAAACCACTCGTCTTAAGCTGATAGCTGTTACAATATTTTTGTGAAAGCCCTGCAAATTACAAATCTGAAAAAGACCTATAAAAGTGGTCTTCAGGCCTTGAAAGGAATTAGCCTTGAAGTAAATGAAGGAGATTTTTTCGCCCTGCTCGGACCGAATGGAGCGGGAAAATCAACAACCATTGGTATCGTCACATCACTGGTTAATAAAACGGATGGTAAGGTAAATATATTTGGTCTGGATATTGATTCTCATTCTGTCCAGGCAAAATCGCTTATAGGTGTTGCCCCCCAGGAAATAAATTTCTCACAATTTGAAAACCCTCTTGAAATTTTACTCAATCAAGCCGGTTACTACGGGATTAATAGAAAGACCGCATATGGGCGTGCTGAAAAATACCTGGGCAATATGGGGCTTTGGGAAAAACGTAACGAGCCTTCTCGCACATTATCAGGTGGCCTTAAACGCAGGTTAATGATAGCCAGGGCACTGATCCATGAACCAAAATTACTGATACTTGATGAACCAACTGCAGGGGTTGATGTTGAGTTGAGACGTTCAATGTGGGATTTTCTGATTGAGATTAACAAACAGGGAACAACAATTGTCTTAACCACACATTATCTTGAAGAAGCAGAAAAGCTTTGCAAAAACATCGCTATTATTGATAAAGGAAATATCATCGAAAATACATCAATAAAATCAATCCTCTCAAAACTGGATATAGAAACATTCTTTTTTGATTTAAGGCACGCTCAATCTACCCCACCAGTAATAAATGGTTACGATTACCACATGCTCGATGGTTCAACATTACAAGTCGATATATCCAAACAACAGGGTATCAATAATTTATTCAGTCAACTATCTGAACAAGGAATTGAGGTGCTCAGTATGCGTAATAAATCTAATCGCCTTGAGGAATTATTTATCAACCTGCTCAAAGAAAACAAGACTGACAGCCAGGTATGAATACGAGTCAATATTTCACTGCGTTTCGTACCATTGTTATCAAAGAGGTGAGTCGTTTTGCTCGTATATGGATCCAGACGATCTTGCCTCCTGCCGTCAGCATGACACTCTATTTCGTCATTTTCGGCAGCCTGATAGGACCTCGTATCGGACAGATGGATGGATTTAATTATATCCAGTACATTGCACCCGGCATTATTATGATGTCTATCATCAATAGTTCATATGCCAATGTAGTCTCGTCTTTCTTTGGCGCAAAATTTCAACGACATATTGAGGAAATGCTGGTTGCACCCATTCCCAATATAATAATACTCAGTGGCTATATCACCGGAGGGATTGCTCGAGGCATGATGGTGGGTCTTGTGGTTACCCTGGTAGCGCTATTTTTTACCGAACTGCATATTGAACATCCACTGATAGTCGTCACTGTGGTACTACTCACATCGACTCTTTTTTCCCTGGCAGGATTTATAAATGGCATATTCGCCAGGAAATTTGATGACATTGCCATTATTCCATCTTTTGTACTCACCCCACTCATTTACCTGGGCGGTGTCTTCTACTCCATCAATCTATTGCCTGAGTTCTGGCAAACGGTTTCGAGGCTCAATCCCATATTCTATATGGTCAATGCATTTCGTTATGGCATGTTGGGAGTATCGGATATTAACATCCAGTCTGCATTTACAATTATATTGATATTTACTGTGGCACTGTTTAGCTTATGTCTTTACCTGTTGAACAAGGGGGTGGGGATTAAAACGTAGTAGGAAGGTAGGTAGTAGGTGGTAGTTGGTAGTTGGTAGTTGGTAGTTGGTAGTTGGTAGTTGGTATGTTGGGGAAACGGATGAACTCAGACAAGCAGTTTTGCTGTGTCGTTCTGAAGTGACTGGTTATAAAACGTATTTATTAGTCATAAGTTAGTTATTATTTTCTATATTAGATATTTCTCCTTCCAATATTATCGCTAATAAAGATGGTAAAAAAGCAAGAATAATGAATAATTTTATTCCGTCTGCACTACCAAAGGCTGCAGACATTATGGCGAATGGAAATACCCCAAATGGCAACAATAACCCTACTAAAAGAATAATAGTCTTTTTTTTATTAGATAATTTTCTGTATTTACCAATTACCAATGCAGGCACTACAAAAATTAAAATATATATTAAATAAAATGGTATTAATTCAATAAACATATAATTAAATATACATATAGGTAAGATTTAATATGCCAATTGTGATTACAATATTACAGAAAATCTTTTCATTAGTTTTGGCCTTGTGTAGATTCTCCACTGGTATATCAGATAAGTTCTTAAAAAATGCTAATCCAATAAGTGCAATTATTAATGAAAGACCTCCAGCAGCGGCCCAAAGTCTAATTGTCCTGCCTTTCCGTTTTGCTAATGTTCCTGTTACAAATGCGGATATAGTCATTACACCGAATAAAGTTAATAAATCCATCCTTTCTTTCCTTATTAATTATTGATGAGTCCTATAACAGTTTATTTTCAGGATATAAAGTCACTATTAATTTCCCCTGTATATACATCCGCTGGTACAGGTCTCTTTTACAATAATGGATGAGAGTTGTGGTAAATCCTCTATTAAACGATCCCATACCCAGCGTGCCAGGTTCTCGCTGGTCGGGTTTTCCAGACCTTCTATGTCATTGAGATAATGATGGTCTAACTGTTCACAGGTTTGAAGCTGTTCTTTAGTAGTGCAAAATCCATCACCCAACCCAGTTCCGGATCGACATCTCCTCCTACATGGACCTCTATCCTGAAAGAATGGCCGTGTAATCTTTTGCATTTGTGGCCATCAGGAACATTTGGTAACAGGTGCGCTGCCTCAATGGTAAATTCTTTGTATATATCCACTATTAAACTAGCTCATTAATTTTGTATATAAATCTTGATCAAACATCCTCTGTCATCCCCGTTTTAAATGCCTGGTAAATTTCGGTAGCTTTTTGCCACACCTCACCGGGTTTACCTGTGCCAACGGGTTCGTCGTCTAACTTCACCACTGGCACAATTTCCCAGGTGGAACTGGTAATCCATATTTCATCGGCCCGTCTTAACTCTATTTCAGTGATGGCC
>QNEM01000225.1 GCA_003645215.1 Gammaproteobacteria bacterium | reverse complement strand
GGATGAATAAAGGCTATCGAGATTTCAAGGATTATCTTGATTCGTTTAATTCCAGGAAACGCAAAACACTGATACGTGAGAGGCGTTTTATCAGTGAGCAGGGTATTACGCTGAAGCAGATTCCAGGCAAGGACATTACAGAACATGAATTAGATGTGTTTTTTCAGTTTTACCAGTTAACGTATTTAAAACGCGGCAATCCACCTTATCTGAACCTGGAATTTTTTAAACAGATTGCCGAAACAATGCCCGAACAGTTGTTGTTAATACTGGCCATGAAAGACGATACTTATGTTGGTGCTGCATTTAGCCTGGTGGGTGGCGACAGTTTTTATGGTCGTTATTGGGGTTGCTATGAGGAATATCACAGTCTGCACTTCGAAGCCTGTTATTATCAGGGGCTAGAGTATTGCATTGCTAATAAATTACAACGCTTTGATTCCGGGGCACAGGGAGAACACAAGATAGCCCGCGGATTTGAACCGGTGACAACCTGGTCAGCACATTGGCTTACTGATCCGGGTTTTGCTGCTGCAATTAAAGATTTCACAAACAGGGAAGCCGGTCTGATGGAGGAATATCGAGGCAATGCAGCCGAATTATTACCATTTAAAAATAGTGAATAAGATACTAATGATTGCAGAGAGAATCTTGCCGTGAATGATGCTGTTGATGAGCTGGAAGAAGAGCCACCGAAGAGCAAATCGCAAATCAAACGTGAGATGCATGAACTACAGGCATTGGGTAAACAGCTGGTAGAACTACCTGCAAAACAGTTAGTCGATATCCCACTCTCGGAAAAAACAAGGGATGCTATTGTTGCCGCAAGATCTTTCAAGCATGGAGCAATACGCCGACAACTTCAGTACATTGGAAGTTTGATGCCGAAGGAAGATGAAGATGCCATACGGATAATGTTGTATAAATTGCAGCAACCGCATAAAGATGAAGTCAGGGCATTCCATCAGCTTGAACAATGGAGAGATCAACTACTACTTGGTGATCAGGACTTGTTAAATGAGCTGGCAATCAAGTTCGAGAATTTCGACCGTCAACACATCAGGCAATTGATTCGAAATGCAAAGAAAGAACAGGAACAGAACAAACCACCCAAATCAGCCAGGTTATTATTTAAATATTTGACTGAGATGCAGGGGAAATAAAGTGCTTGAAACCATTTTGTTCGTGATTCTGTTATTGATTGTTGGTGTTCCGATATTTATAAATATTATCGGCCCTTTCATAGTGTGGAAAACTCAAAAAGTACCAGCAATTGTAAAATTCCAGGCTCTGGAAGATGATGAATTTCTCGCAAATCGAAATGAGAAATTCAAAGAGTACGATCAATCGCTGCTAAGGCTGGGCTTCTTTAGTGTTGGCTCATCACTTCTCAAGGATAGTAATACGGACAGTCATTTCAGGCTCTACTGGCATAATGGCATCAGAGTAGCTGCTATGGTCGTTACTATGCAAAGTAAAGTGGAAGAGAATACCTCCCTGGAAATAACCCAAAAATACACCGATGGATCATTTCTTGGTGTTTCAAACTCAAAGACACCAGAAGCCTATCCAAAACTGGATATAAAACTCAGTTACAGGTTTCCAAAAATTATCAATTCTGATGAGCTTTTGAAAGTACATACAAGGTTAAAAGCCAGGTACAAGTCAGATTTGGAGCCACTTGATTACGATGTAAGTAAGGGCTTCCACGATGTGGAGTTATTTTTTAAAAAAGAATCCGATGCCTTGTTTGATATCGGTGTTGTAAAGAAAGAAATTGACACCGAAGGCAAGAGATCACTGACTTTGCAAGGGGCCATGGCGCTTACTTATCGATCAATTCCGCCGGGGAAGAACATTTGGGCTTATATCACTGAAAAAAGAGCCGAGGCAGCATTAAAAAATGCATAACAAAATTATTAATTTGACCCTGTTACTGTAATATTTCTAATGTCACATAAAAAATATTTTTTAATACTCTCGCTGATATTTTTTGTTGAATTTTTAATACTAGCAGTATCTCCTTATGATCGAGCAGATTGGGCACTGGAAAATGCCCTGGTGCTGGTTTTTGTTATATTGATGGCGTTGTCATACAAGAAATTTCCGCTATCAAGAATATCTTATACCCTGATATTTGTGTTTATATTCCTGCATGAAATAGGAGCACATTACACCTATGCTGAAGTTCCCTATGATGCTTTTTTGATTTCACACTTTAATTTCAGTCTCAATGAAGCTATGGGATGGGAGAGGAATAATTTCGACCGCATGGTGCATTTTTTATATGGTCTGTTATTGGCTTATCCATTCAGAGAGTTATATTGCCGGGTTGCTAATGGGACTGGTTTCTGGGGATACTTCTTTCCCTTATTGCTCACCATGGCCGCATCGATGACATTCGAACTATTTGAGTGGGGTGCTGCCAATCTATTTGGCGGAGATCTGGGGATGGCATATCTGGGAACTCAGGGAGATGTTTGGGATGCACATAAAGATATGGCGTTAGCCAGCCTTGGTGCTTTCATCGCTATGACTATAACTATGCTTATCAATATGCGTATTCAGAAGGGATTTGGTAAAGAATGGAAATCAAGCTTGAGTATCAAGAGTAATAAACCACTGGGTGAAGACGAGATTGGCAGATTGATAGATGAAGATGAGTAACAGTAAATAAGATTGCAAAAGACCAGATAAAAGATTGTGGAATGGGTATCTCAATCAAGAGGAGAGTAATGTTATTTTGTCTTCTTCTATGCGGATTAATCTTTTTTTGTAAAGTGCCCCTATGGCTTTTTTATAATTTTTCTTACTGACAGCGAAGCATTTATAGATATCCTCAGGTGAGCTTTTGTCGGTCAGGGTCGAAATTCCGTCATTCTTTTTCAGGTGATTAAGGATCCTTGTATTCAGATCGTCTCGTGCATCCTTTCCCGGCAACTGCAGGCACAGGTCAATCTTCCTGTCTTCACGAATGTCTTTGATAAAACCTTTTAATTTTTCTCCATGGGTCAGTGTTTGAAAGACCTCGTTTTTATAGATCAAGCCAATGTGCGTGTTATTGATAATTGCCTTGTATCCCAGTTCAGTTTTGCCGAATATTAATAAATCGACAGCTTGCTCGGGCTTGAAATATTGTGCTTCTTCACTGAGGTAAGAATCCAGTTTTTGTGTGGCCGCGATCCTGTTTGTATTTTCATCCAGATACACAAGAACGGTATAGGATTGTCCGATCTTTAAAGGACTGATTTGTTCGCCATAGGGAACCAGTAGGTCTTTGGGCAGGCCCCAGTCCATGAAAGCCCCGGCCTGGTTCACATCAACGACCTTGAGGTAGGCGCATTCACCAACCATCACATAGGGTGTTTCAGTGGTTGCTAACAGGAGATCGGCAGAGTCCAGATAGATAAATACTTCAAGAGAGTCGCCGACCTGACAATTTTCAGGCACATATCTACTGGGCATGAGTATTTCACCCAGTTCTTCACCATCAAGGTAAATCCCGTGATCGAGGCTTTTTAGTACCTGCAGATCATTTATTTTGCCGATTTCAACCATGGTGACGAGTCTATTCGTGAACTGTGTTGAGTACTAGCTGAATCTTATCGAGTAGACAGATAAAGGTAATAAGAAAAATCCGGGTGTTTTGTTACAATGCCGGCTTATTTTTTTGAGGATGAACATGTGCCCAAGGCAAATGAATTAAAACGTGGGATGGTGGTAGAGATTAATGATGAACCCCATGTGGTCAAGAATGTTGAAGTGAGGAACCCCTCATCACGTGGTGCTTCTACCTTGTATAAGATCCGTTTCACCCACCTGAAGACGAAACAGAAACTGGATGAAACGCTGAAAGGCGATGATTTGCTGAAAGAAGCAGATAGCGTCAAGGCGACTATTCAATATTCGTATCAGGACGGAGATGAATATGTTTTTATGAATATGGATGATTACGAACAATACATACTCAAT
>QNEM01000224.1 GCA_003645215.1 Gammaproteobacteria bacterium | reverse complement strand
TGTTCTTGATATCTTCAAGACCACCGACATAATCGACAATCGAAAAGTCTTCTATGTTGTAGTAAAGCGCATTGACCGTAAAATCACGTCGCCAGACATCATCATCAAGTTTGCCATAAACATTGTCGCGGATGATTCTGCCATCCTCCTCATGACCTTCTCCATCTATCGCATCAGTATGTGATGCACGAAATGTGGATACCTCGATAATTTCCCTGCCAAAATGCACATGGGCAAGCCTGAACCTTCTGCCAATCAATCTACAGTTCCTGAATAATTCCCTGACCTGTTCTGGATGCGCGTCAGTCGCGACATCAAAATCTTTTGGCTTGAGACCTAACAATATATCCCTGACACCACCACCGACCAGATATGCCTGATAACCTGCATTTTTCAGGCGATACAATACCTTTAACGCATTCTCACTGATCTCTGAGCGGGACACGCCATGCTCTGAACGTGGGATGATCTGTGGTTTGCGGACGATTTCTGTGACGACTGCTGTTGGCTTGGGTGAATCCATAAGTGAAATAGCTTAACGAATTGCTCTTGGGGCTATGTGATGTATTTTTACCTTATTATTGAATAGTTTACGTAGGTTGCTCACCTGTGGGTCGTATACTAACACCGAAAACTGATAATATTGCACCCTATTGATTAATTATCCGGTCACTCGCTCCCTTCGTCTAGTGGCCCAGGACGCTGGCCTCTCACGCCGGAAACACGAGTTCGAGTCTCGTAGGGAGCGCCAAATTGAAAAGGGATATCAAAATATTGGCATATTGTGATGCTGATATACGGAAATATACCCCCAAAAGTATTTGGATTACCTCACTTGCAATGTCTACTTAATACGGTGAATTCAACAGAAAGTGGGTATACATGTGAAAAATTATTGAGCCGAATATTGATAAAATATGTATTCCAGGACTAAAAGCTGTTCTCTTATTGAATTGTTTTAAGTAATTCCTCCAGCTTTTTTTCTGCTTCTAGTTTCCCTTTCTCTGCTATCAATTTCTCTTCTATGGATCGTTCTAGTCGTTGATACAATATGGAAAGAGCTGATCCTAAGGCTGCTGCCAAAGCATTTTCGTTTCCACCACCCTTCTCAATAACTCTCTTGACGATCTTCTCAATTTTTTCATTATTAATATTCGCCCTATTATCTATAGCTGCAGTTTTGGAATCATTAATCTGATGTTTCTTTTCAGATTTATTTACTTTATTTTCACCTGGCCCTAAACCCTGGCCAGTAAGCCCACCATCAAGATAGCTTGAATTAATATTAAATTTATTTAACAGAAATACTGCGATAGAACTTCTCGTCCCATTATTACAATAAACAATATATTTCCTGTCTTGAACAAGCTTCTTTGCGCCCGTCCTTAGTCTATTTATAGGGAGATTAATGCTTCCTTCCAGCGCATAGTTTTCATGCTCTTTTGGGAAACGGACATCCAGCCACAGATAACCCTCATCAATAAGTTTCTGTGCACTTTCCATTGAATACGTCTCGATTGTTGGATCTGCCACTAATTTAATAAAATCTTCTTTCATGAGACGCATCAATATCCCATCTGACATCATGGTCACTGTTGCATTACGACCTATATTCCCAATCAATGCCTCTTCACCAAAACTTTCCCCCGCGGATAATTCTACAATTTTGATTTCAGAAACCTTATCCGAAGGTTTTCTGGTCACCCTGCATTTGCCCTGTTTTATGATGTAAAAATAATCACCTGTTCCTCCCTGAGTAATGATGACATCGCCTTCTCTTACATCTACCGGTTCAAACAAACTAAATGCTTGTTGAATATTTGAAGATGGGATTTTTGACAGAAGATTTGATTGTAAAATTTGTGCCATCCAGTCAAATGAATCTGACTGATCCAGTTCTTCTATCTCAAGAATATCTCTAGAACAGGCTTTTTCCTGTTGAATCAGGCCAGGTATTAAACCGAGTATATATTTATGAACCTGTACAACTCTAATGTCACTAATCGCTTTGGCTGAGTACTGTCTTGGTTGAATATTTGCGAGGGGATAATTGGCTATTTCAGTTCCACCGTATATGACATAACTTGTTTCATCCATAGCCTGCATCTCGACCTTTCCCTCAACAAGAAAATAGATATATTCATCCACCTCACCTTGCTCAAAAAGGTGCTGACCCATGATAACGGGTACCAATTCAGCCTCTTTAATGAAGAGATGTTTCTCTTTATCTGTCAAATGACTAAATATATTTAATTCTTTAACGATCTGTTCTATCAATTTACTGACCTGCCAATTCGATCACACTTCTATCATTGATTATTAATATTAAGAAACAAGTAATAAGGATATTTCGACCCCCCCCTTGTCTCTGATATAAATATTATAGATAGGGCAATGAATAAATATGAAAAAAATTCCGTGATAGACATCTAAAATTGATTAATTTGACTGTGAAATATACCCCAAATGGGGTATATAAATGTTCGCTTTGGGTGGCGACTTCAACTGATCAATGCGAGACCTTATCCCTCAGGTAAAAAGATGGAGTCTACCCCATTGCTTGCGCTGGAAAACAAGCGTTCATAATATCCAATTTGAAGAATAATTAACTTCTAATTATTGCCAGTATTTTGGCAAGACCCTCTGAACATGTCATGTTCAGGTATTCACCGTTTACGCTGTTAATAGCCATTTCGGTAAACGGGTTTTTCTCAATATTAATATCAATGATCGTTCCATGATTTTGATAGACGATATTCGCTATGTGATTCGGTAATGTGGTTGCGCCAGATGTACCTGCAATAATCAGAATATCTGTCTTTGCTGCGACGGCCATCGCGCTCTCAAATTTAAAATAATGTTCATTGTAGGTTTCATCAAACCATAAAACATGTGGCCTGGTTCCCGCACCACAATCAGGACAGGATAATAGTTTTTTATCATCACTCGAAATATCCTGTTCTTTACCTCGAGGTAATAATTCCAAGGGTAGTGGATAAATACTTTCTTTACATTCATTAACACAGCGCATGAAAAATACATTACCGTGAATCTGATACGTCCTCTCCGGGCTGCTTCCTGCACGTAAATGTAAATTATCAACATTCTGGGTAATAAGCGTGAACCTGTCCTGTAGATGTTGTTCCATTTCTACTAATGCCAGGTGTCCTTTATTTGGTTTTGCATTACCACAGACACTCAATCGGTATAGATACCATTTCCATACTTCATCAGGATGTTTTTCGAACATGGCATAGGTTGCCATTTCTTCGGGATGATATTCTTTTGAACCAACAGTCCAGTAACCTTCGGGACCACGAAAGGTTGGTATCCCGCTTTCTGCAGAGATCCCCGCACCAGTAAGGACAGTAATCTGTTTGTTCTTATCGGAGAAAATTTCATCAAGTGTTGAGGTCACTGGAGTATTCTAGATCCAAAAAAGTTAATTGCGTACGATTATTGATCCCCAGCTCTATAGTTTTCCCATTTTAGGCTATAAACGGGAACGTCCGCTTAATACGGTAATTTCAACTGAAAGCGATGTATGGACTCCACCAACCTAAATTGATTAGGCTGGTGTCGACAAAAACAAAGGAGTCCATACAATGCAAAATTCTAACGTAATTGGTATCGATTTAGCAAAGAATGTTATTCAGGTTTGTAAAATTGATAAGCATGGGGAATTAATATCAAACAGAGCCATTAGCCCAAGTAAACTAAAGGAGTTATTGGCCAACTCAATTCCTTCAATTGTTGCCATGGAAGGTTGTGGCGCTTGCCATTACTGGGTAAGATTAGCACAAAAGTACGGACATGATGCTCGCGTCATTAGCCCCAGAAAGGTCAAAGCTTTTTTGCAAGGGCATAAAACAGACGCCAATGATGCCTTAGCCGTGGCGATAGCGGCAACCCAGTTCGGCATGGTATTCAGTCAAATAAAAGCAGAAGAGCAACAATCGTTACAAACATTGCCT
>QNEM01000223.1 GCA_003645215.1 Gammaproteobacteria bacterium | reverse complement strand
TCAAGTAAGCCGGAAATAATACAAATCACGAGGCTCACCTCCCATATAGAAAAAAGTACGAGTGACTCCAGTCAGATAGCAACATTCAAGCGTCATTATTACAAAAGCCGGGAATTTGCATATGCATGGCTGGCATATATGGATGGAGTTAAAACCATGGGCTCAAATATCAACATAGACCACTGGATTGATAAGGCAAATTATTCGGTAAAAATTGGTAGCTTTGAACTGGATGAAAAAGTGAGATTCGCATTACCAAAACGTAATCAGTCCCTGGGAATTGGAGGTCACTTATTACGCTCAGTAACAGCAAAAGAAGTAGACGGGAAACCTCATTATTTTGAACTGGATATCATCATTGACTGGGAAGGAACAGATCCAAGCGGTATATCCTCTATAGCGAAAATAAACCAGGTGATTCAATACAAACTAGAAGAAGACGGAACCTTAACTGTACTTTCTGTCAAAGAAAAACATTTGCTTCCTGATCTGCATACGTGGCAAAAATTACTATGTTAAAAAAGATATTTACATTAAGTCTGGTATGTTTGCTAACTGCAGCCGATATTACTTATGCGAATGAATTACCGATCATTAGTGGCGTGGGTGGAAATTTTACAGCCATCAACACTGATGGAAATGAAATTGAATTTGATAGTTTCAAAGGCAAAGTTGTGTTACTCGCCTTTGGCTATACCAATTGTGCAGATATTTGTCCGTTTACACTGGGTTACTTAAAAATGATCTATAAAATATTATCACCTGAAGAACAGCAAGGTGTGCAAGTCATATTCACAACGGTAAATCCTGAGTATGATACCCCTGAACATCTGAAGGCATTTTTAAAATATTTCAATAAGGATTTTGTTGGCTTAACTGGAACACGAAAACAAGTGGACAATATTGTTTCACTTTTTCAGGCAAAGTATCAGACCATTTCTACTTCTGGTAGTGTTGAAACAAAAAATATACGTCGCATTAACGAAAAAGAAGTTGCATCTGGCAAGACAGATAAAACAACATTATATAACCATAGTGTGATGATCTACCTTATTGATAAGCAAGGGAAAACACGAAGCATTGACTATACAGGTACGCCCGGAGATGAGTTTGTCACAAAAATTCGGCAATTGATCAGTGAGAAAGAATCATCATAAGTGCTTGAGAAGTTCACCCCAGCTCTTCTTTTTACCAAGAAGTTTCTTTGCATCATAAGACAAACGATGGGTACCATGGCACTCGGCACAAACCATAACCGCCAAAGTTCCCAAAGCCTTGCCCTGTTCCTGTAAGGAACCTGTTTTAAGACTCTGCCCAAGATCTGTCATAGATTGTTCCATCTGCATATTGGGATACGCTTTCAAATCATTTTTATGGCAGTTAATACATGTTTTACCCAGACTGTTCATGCTTTTTTCCAGTTCCAGAAAGGCTGATAGCGCTGCATCCTGTCTGCCATCAACAAAAGCAATCTTGATTCTATTCACCTGTTTACTCATTGTGCGCATATGTGAAATTAATGTTGATTCATCAATCTTCATCTCTGAGAAATCAGGTGCGCGATACATTGTTGCTGTCACTGCACGATAATCCGTATGGCATGACTGACAACTCTTATCCAGCTCACGCAAGGCATGAGCTACATCGTCATAGCGTTTTTCTTTAGCACTTTTTTGTATCTCGTCAATGGAGATAAAATCCAGCTTTTTTTCCCATTCGGGCACCATCTCTGGAATTTTATGGTAATCCTCATTTAATTTTGCTGCCCATTTCTGCAGATTTTCCTGATCCTGCATTTTTGCATAAATCTCAATCGCCAGAATTTCACGTCGTAACTTGAACATGGTATGCAACCATACCTGACGTTTGTTTTGCGGTTTATACCATTGTGAGATTGATTCCGGGGGCTCTCTGAGTGCAATCACATGATCTTGATGCATATAAGTAATACCGATGATTATGAAAATAATCAGGCACTGAATAACAATAAAAACAGACCAACGCATCACTATCACCTTTTCGTTTAATTATTGCAGAGCGATATATTCTATCCTTGAAAATCAACACAAATAGAAATCATTTAGTAATAGCTAATGACTGGTACCACTTGATCGTGTGA
The DNA here is from genome assembly GCA_003645215.1 of Gammaproteobacteria bacterium. Classification (GTDB taxonomy): domain Bacteria; phylum Pseudomonadota; class Gammaproteobacteria; order Eutrophobiales; family Eutrophobiaceae; genus SMWN01. The sequence goes on along the minus strand of QNEM01000223.1, from coordinate 1,876 downwards.
TTTTATTATAAACGTTATATTTGCCAGAAGGTTTGTTCATTGGAATACGCTTGACCTCTTCAAGTGTCCGAGCATCGTAAACCACTATGGCACCATCATTTTCCCAAATGCTCAGTAATGCGTAACGACCATCCCTGGTAAATTCCACATGTGCAGCCGTTTTGCCTGGCACTGGACGCAATGTTTTCACAATTTCCAGCGTGTTCTTGTCGATGACATGCATGACATCGCGATTGGGACCAAAAAACACATCGACCCAGGCATAGGGTGTCTTTTCATGGCTACGCATGAAAAAACCCGGACCCAGTGTTTCAATGCGCTTGATGGTCTTCCAATCAGTCATATCGATCACACTGACCACACCGTTTTTCAGGTTTGGTGTAGCAAGCACCGTTCTGCCCTGATACTCCCAGGTGATACCGGAGCCCATGTGGGGCAGACCGGGGAGATCTATCTCTGAGTCTTTTGCTCCCAGAACCAGATCGACAACCTGACCATTCTTTGAGTTTCGTGCGGCACCGATCAGATATTCATACTTCTGATCAAAAAAGAAATCATCCAGATAATCATCCAGCTCTATACGACGCACAGGAAATGGTTCCTGTTCCGGCGGGCCTTCATCACGGTAGTCATGGACCCAGCCATAATAAGGAGGATTATCAGAATATGAAATTTCCCATACTTCCGGGATGTCTTTTAAAGCGGCGATAAAACTATTGCGAGGGCCTGCATCATAAACAGCACTGACACGTGAACTGTTTCCAGAAAGATCTTTTACCGGAATTATTTTGATAAAAGAAAGATCATATGCATCGAGAACAATCAGGGTATGAGGTAGATAATTTGCCACCATAACGTAACGGCCATCACTGGAAGTAGCAATATTACGAGTGTTTATCCCTGCCCGTATTTCTGCCACTGTTTTCAGATTGTACATATCAAATTTTGAAATCCAGCCATCTCTGGAGGCCAGGTAGACAAACCGCCCGTCAGGTGAATATTTAGGTCCGCCATGTAATGCATGTCTTGTCTTGAAACGATGAATTGGTTCAAAGCGATCACCATCCAGAATGGTTGCATGATGGTCACCTGTTTCGACAACGATAAACAAGTTTAATGGATCGGCATCATAGACCGGTGTCTTTCCCAGTTTATCCAGCTGATAGTGAATAATATGACTTTCTTTTATTTGCTCAACACCCCAGCCAGGAACTTCTGCCAAAGGTGTATATATATATTCAACAAGTTTATTAATTTGTTCTTTATCAAGCTTTTCATCAAAAGCGGCCATTTGTGTGGCGGGCAATCCAGACATTATTGTTGCAAATGCCTTGTCTTTTTTTGTCCGCTTCAAATTTTCTGGTAGCAGGGCTGGCCCCGTTCCACCGAGACGGTCTATGCCATGACAACTTGCACAGTGCTGTGAATAAAGTCGAGGGACTGCGATATCTTCGTCGGCAAATAATGTGCCTGCAAAAGATGTGAGTAAGATAAAGGCAAGAATTATTTTATGATAGTGCAACTTCATGCTGGTCTGTAGATTCATCAGATTCAATCGCAGGTATGCCAATTTCATCATCAGTTAGATAACAACCTGGATCCTCTGACCAGAGATCATCAGTTAATTGCATTGCACGTATACGGGTATTACCACCACATATGTCGAAGAATCTGCAGTCATGACAACGACCGGAGATATTGCGTGGATTACTTTTTAATTTCTTCATGACGGGATCGCTGGTGTCCATCCAGATCTCTGAGAAAGGCCGCTGTTTGACATTACCAAGACTATAATGCCACCAGTAGGTATCAGGATGAACATCTCCCAAATTATCTATATTAGCGACATTAACACCAGAACTGTTACCACCCCATT
>QNEM01000222.1 GCA_003645215.1 Gammaproteobacteria bacterium | reverse complement strand
GTTTCCGGTCTTGGAATCAAGGTGTCCTTATTGACAGTCAATTCCAGTGACCAGAATTCTCTCTTGCCTGTGAGATGGGCTATCGGGTGGCCCTGCTGTCGTTGTTCAATCAAGGACTGGAACAATACTGACTTGGCTTCAGGTACAAGTTGTTCTGGATGTGAATAAATTCTGGAACGCTTGAATTGCATGACATCACAGAACAATATTTCTGCATCCAGCCGCGCACTCTCGGAACTATTAATGCTTTTCTCCCCTTTTTGTAGCAACTCTGTGATAGTAGTCATGCGTACCTGTAAATAATTTATACGGCAAGCGCAGCCAACTGGTCTGCCTGGTATTCAGTGATTAGTGGATCAATCACAGTATCTATATCACCTTCAATGAATTCATCGAGTTTATATAAAGTGAGGTTGATACGGTGGTCAGTCACACGTCCCTGGGGAAAATTATAAGTACGAATCCTTTCTGAACGATCACCACTGCCTACCAGGCTCCTGCGACTTTCTGCCTGTTCCGAGGTTTGCTTTTCTCTCGCCGCCTCGGTAAGCCGGGCCTGTAATAGTGATAAGGCACGTGCCTTGTTCTTGTGCTGGGAACGTTCATCCTGACATTCAACAACAACCCCTGTAGGTATATGTGTCAGTCGGACAGCAGAATCCGTTTTATTTACATGCTGTCCACCAGCACCAGAGGCACGGAAAGTATCGATCCGTAAATCGGCAGTATTGATTTCAGTTTCACCAATATCAGCAATCTCTGGTAACACGGCGACGGTACATGCAGAGGTATGTATTCGTCCCTGTGATTCTGTTTCCGGAACACGCTGTACACGATGCGCACCGGATTCAAATTTAAGCCTCGAATAAGCACCTTCACCAACGATACGCAAGATGACTTCTCTATAGCCGCTCAGATCACTTAATGTCTGGCTCATGATTTCGACTTGCCAGCCGCGGAGTTCAGCATAGCGGGTATACATCTTCAGTAATGTTGCCGAGAACAAGGCAGCTTCTTCACCGCCGGTGCCTGCCCGGATCTCAAGGAATATATTGCTGTCATCTGCAGGATCTTTGGGTAACAAGAGGATCTGTAATTCATTTTTCAGTGACTCATTTTCTTCTTCCGCAATTTTTAATTCTTCGTGCGCAAGTTCACGGATATCCTTATCAGTATCATTCATCATTTCCTTTGCCGAGGCGATGCTTTCCAGTGTGCCGGTGTAATTCTCAAAACTCGCAACCACGGGTTTTATATCGGCATACTCTTTTGCATACTCACGAAATTTATTTTGATTATTGATAACCTCAGGATCAGACAGCAGCGCTTCCAGTTCCTGCAAACGCTCGCTTAGATTATCCAGTTTGTTAAGTAGACTTTGTTTCATTTAAATTAATGTTAATAGTTAATACAAAAAAATAGTAAGGGTTAAACTTGGGCAGATTAAGATACAGGGTAAAAGTGAATAGCCTGGCCAGGCTATTTTTTCGGATCTTGTGTGGAGTGATCTGTATTCAGGTCAAAGAGTTCATAGGCAGCCGAGAGTAGTTCGTTTCTTCCCTCTGCCCCGGCAGCACGTAACTGGCTACTTGGAGAATGGATCAACTTGTTGGTTAAGGTTCGAGTGACATTCTGCAATACCTGTTCTGGATCCGCGCCTTTCTGCAGTTCCTTTTGCGCCTGCATCATTACTTCTTCCTGGATAGACTGTGCCTGATCGCGTATTGCGCGGATAGTTGAAACCGCATCCAGCGAACCTAACCAGTCCATAAAATGGGTTACCTGCGTGTCGATAATTTCTTCTGCCTGTTGTGCGGCTTTTTCACGACTGCGCATATTATCTTTAATGACATTTTTCAGATCATCTACGGTATATAAATAGACATCATCCAGATCACCTGCCTCTGGTTCAATATCACGGGGGACTGCGATATCAACAGCAAACATTGGTCTGTGTTTACGAGCCTTGATAGCACTTTCAAAAGCACCTTTACCGAGAATAGGTAACTGGCTGGCTGTTGATGAAATAATAATGTCGGCTTCTGCCAGATGATGCGGGATGTCTCCGAGCGTGATGGCATAAGCTGAATACTCACTGGCCAGATGTTGTGAACGTTCAAAGGTTCGATTGGCAATAATCATGCGCGAAAGCCCATTTTCGTGAAGATGTCTTGCCGTTAGCTCAATGGTGTCTCCTGCGCCGATTAATAATGCAGTTTTTCCGGAAAGATCGCCAAAAATTTGTTGTGCCAGTCTGACTGCAGCAAATGCAACAGAAACCGGGTGGCTGCCTATAGTTGTGGTTGTTCTTATTTCCTTGGCCACCTTGAATGAGTGCTGGAAAAGTCGTCCCAGAAGCCTGCCAATACTGCCCGCCTTGAGTCCGGCATTATAGGCAGATTTTAACTGGCCCAGAACCTGTGGCTCGCCAAGCACCATGGAGTCAAGGCCGCTGGCGACACGAAGCATATGTTTGACGGCCTGGGCGTCAGGATGTCTGTATATAAAGGGAGCCAATTGATCCCGTTTCAGGCCATGATAGTCAGACAGCCAGTTGATAGGGCCTTCATTCCTTGCCTCATCCAGGCTGCAATAGACCTCGGTACGGTTACAGGTCGACAGTATCGCGGCTTCATTCACTCCCTGCTGATGAGTGAGTTCTCCCAATGCCTCGGGCACGATATCGTTGCCGAAGATGACCTTTTCTCTAAGATCAACCGGAGCAGTCGCGTGATTAATGCCAAAAGCCAGGATAGTCATAATTTGTTTAAACTAATACAGAACCTGCTAATTCTGAGTGATGAGCTTACGGAAAACAAGGGCAAAAAGCCTGTAATGCAGGATGATTAAGGTTCTTGTATCCATTTCACAGTCGTGAAAATCAGGGCATAATGGCAACTATGCGGTGAGAATTTATGACTTATGTGAGTGAATGAGCGGAACATTTGCTTACAATTTAAGGTCTCTTGTTATATATCTACTTATATATCTAAATTTCAAGGTTAAACAGCACAGCTTATATATGAAAAACAGTTACATCAAAGTAAAGACCGGGTTTGCGTGGTTAATCGCCATTGCGGTGCTATTGACCAGTGCCTGTACCATGGCTCCGACCCAGACCTCGGATCAGACCATGGATCAATCTGTGGAAACGACAGATGCTACAACCCAGGCTGCGGAGGCACAGAAAGATGAGCAGGGTGCAGCAAAAACCCTGGCAGGGAAACCTGCAGTAGAACGCCCCAAAATCGAATTAACCGAAGATATCCTTTTTAAACTACTGGTGGCAGAGATTGCCGGACAGAGAAATCAGCTCAACGTCTCGGTTGAAAATTATCTGGATCTGGCGCGAACAACCCGCGACCCGCTGCTCGCCAGCAGAGCTACGCGGATTTCTGTTTATGCGCGTAATGACGCTGCGGCAAAAGAAGCTGCCCATCTGTGGGCGGAAATAGACCCTGGAAACTCAGATGCCCATCAGGTTCTGGCTGTGATGGCGGTAAGGGAGGGCGATACGGCAAAGGCACTGGAGCATCTCGAAATTATTCTGAAATCAGACGAGCATGAGACGAGTCTGAGTCAGCAACTGTGGATGGTTGCTAATCTCCTTAGCAGAGAGAAGGACAAGGTTCATGTGAAATCGATACTGGAAGAGCTAATGGCAGGCCATCAGGATGACCCTGAAGTATTGTTTGCTTATGCGCAAGTATTGATCCGGCTTGGAGAATTACCCAGGGCGCGTAAAGTCCTTGAGCAAGTGTTGGTATTGTCACCAGATGATGACAATGCCGCAATGACCTACGTGGCGGTATTAAATCAAATGGGCCAGGAAGCTGAGGCCCTGGTGTGGTTGCAAGGCGTATTAAAGAAAGACGAGGATAATTTTAATCTACGCATCTTCTATGCACGTATTCTATCCGATCTTAAACGTTTCGATGAGGCAAGGCATCAATTTGAAATACTTGCTGTACAGGAGCCCACCGATCCAGATGTATTGTTT
>QNEM01000221.1 GCA_003645215.1 Gammaproteobacteria bacterium | reverse complement strand
GATGTGCCACACTCAAGATTTAATGAAATAAACAGGGCCCAATTTGCAGCGGCAAATCTTAAAATCCTGGTTGAGAGTGAAGATTCCGGTGTTCATCTGGCAGTAAGTGAAGACGGATTCCGAATTGTTTTTTTCCAGGGACATCCAGAATATGATTCAATCAGTTTATTAAAAGAATATAAACGTGAAATAGGTCGATATATTCATGCTGAAACAGATGATTATCCACCAATACCTGAAAATTATTTTTCATTACAGTCACGCGCCATTCTGAAAGAATTTTCAGAAAAAATAATCAATGCGCGAGCCAAAAATCAAAATCCTCCGGCTTTTCCAGAAGATCTCATCGCCTCCCTGGTCGATAACACCTGGCATGACAGTGCCGAGGCTGTGATTAATAACTGGATAGGTAAGGTCTATCAGTTGACTGATATTGAACGTTGCAAGCCCTTTAATGCATCTGTAGATCCATCTGATCCACTAGGCTTAAATGCCTAGCTTCATTAATATTTACTAAAAGTACAATAAAAACAAAAAGATAGATTTACTCCCATAAGCGAGTATTTTTTATATTTGTTGCACCGCAGCTATTGACCCTCCTGTAGTTCTATGTGAGAATGAGAACAATTCTCATTAATATTAAGAGTAGTCAATGACACTAAATCTATTAAAATCAGGTGAAGTCGCAAAAATAACTTCAGTGACTGCAGATGATGCCCTTAAGGCCAGGATCAATGGCCTGGGTCTGCGAATAGGTCAGGAAGTTGCTGTTATCCGGAGAGCTTGTATGGGTGGGCCTTTACAGGTACGTGTGGGCCATACAGACATATTAATGAGACCGGAACAGGCTGATTTAATTAACCTTGCCAAATAATCCAGATTAAACCTGCATTTGTCATTGTGGCAAACCATCCTTCCCTTCAGCAGTAAACTATTTATCCCGTGAAGAGTTTTTATCCATGAAGCGTATCGCCTTAATAGGGATGCCTAATACGGGTAAATCTACCTTTTTTAACCGGCTTACAGGTGCCAGTGCCAAGATCGGTAACTGGCCTGGCATCACCGTTGAATTACTCTCAGCAAAGATCATGGAAGGATCAGAGATGGTAGAGATTGTCGATCTGCCCGGTATTTACAATTTACATGGTTTTAGTGAAGACGAAAAAGTCGCTCGTCACTTTATTGAAAACGCAGATCTGGATCTATTAGTCGTGATAGGTAACGCATCACAAATGGACAGACAATTGGGACTTGTACTACAGCTACAGGAATTAAATCTGCCCATGGTGCTGTTATTAAATATGCATGATGAAGCGCAGCAGCATGGAATCAAAATAGACACGGACAGGTTGACTTCAGAACTGGGCACCCCGGTGACGTTGATGAGTGCGAAATATAGTCAGGGGATAAAACAGGCCAGGGAATTAATCAGGGAATCGTTGAGTAAAGAAAAAGATTCTACTGCTAAAGAGAAAGATACCTTTACTGATGATGTCAAACTGGAAACAAAACTTGATCATCTGATGTCCAAATGTGTCAATGTGCCGATTGAGTTATCTGGCGGTTTGACAGATAAACTGGATAAGGTTTTGTTGCATCCGTGGTTTGGTTTGCCGTTATTCTTTCTGGCCATCCTGTTAATGTTTGAAGTTGTCTACACCATTGGCACTCCGCTCCAGGATGGCATCGCCTGGTTATTGAATGTGATACTGGAATCCCAGATTGCTCATGTGATAGATAGCTTTAATCCTGTTGTTCAAAGTTTCTTGATTGAAGGTATTTATAATGGGGTAGGCACTGTTCTATCTTTCTTGCCGATTATTGTCATGTTCTTTTTGTGTATGGCCGTTGTCGAAGACTCTGGTTATCTGGCGCGAGCCGCTTTTCTTATGGATGCCTTTATGTCAAAACTCGGACTGGATGGTCGTTCTTTTGTGATGCAATTAATGGGTTTTGGCTGCAACGTGCCTGCTTTAATGGGTACACGGGTGATGCGTTCACGAGGATTACGTTTGTTAACCATGATGATCATTCCTTTTTCATTATGTTCTGCACGCTTACAGGTATTTGTATTCCTTACTACAGCCATTTTCAGCCCACAAGCCGCACCACTGGTTTTATTTACTTTATATATCGCAAGCTTTGGTGCCGCCTTTCTGACTGCAGCAATCTACAGGAACAGATTACCTAATAGTGAACCACTGTTGTTAGAGTTACCGCCTTATCGTTTTCCTACGTGGCAACAAATGTTGTTACATGGCTGGAGAGAAACATGGTATTTCATCAGGGAAGCAAGCGGTTATATTCTTTTGGGCGTGGTTCTTGTCTGGTTTCTGACACATTATCCATTTGATGCAGTACCTGCCAGTAGTGAAACATTAGCCGGAAAAATAGCGGATGTCTTTGCACCGGTATTTGAACCACTGGGCATGGACAAACTGATGACAGTTGTCCTGATTTTTGGTTTTGTAGCAAAAGAAATTGTACTGGGTGCTATGGCTGTGATCTATGCAGTTGATCCAGATAACCTTGCTGGCGTTGTCGCAAATACAACCACATGGATACAGGCATATAGTTTCATGCTATTTGTTTTGATCTATACACCTTGTTTGTCAACTGTTGCTGTTTTAAAACAGGAATCAAAAAGCTGGTCATTCACCGCAATTGCCGTGGCCTGGCCATTGTTTCTGGCCTGGCTAACCAGCTTCGTTTTTTATCAAGCCGCAACATATTTATTTGGTAGTTAATACAAAAAATTGATTTACTGACCGCAGTTCAGAGTGACAATCAGGAATGGCAGAAGCTATTTAAATGGTCGAGATGAAAGTCGAAAAGAAATTCTCGTGACGTAAATGAAAATGCCGGAACGAATATCCAGATTCGCCCCGGCACTTGTTTCATACTACAGTGGTGAATTGAAAATTATCAATACACCAGTAATAGATATCTACTTTCCTCTAATTGGATCTAATACTGTTTGAACAGCACCAGTGCCGACATCAACAGCACCTTTTGCAGCCTGACCGGCCGTATTAACAGAACCCTTTACCGTTCCTGTTACTGCACCACCCGCGCCATGCTTTTCGGTATCTTCAGATATGCCTTCAACGATCTTGCCAGGTGAAGTCACTATATCTTTAGTTCCTTCTCCCACACGTTCAACGCCCCTGGCATCTTCCTCTGCAAAAGAGGTGATTGGCAGAGCAACCAGGAAAGCGAACGTTACTAGTAAGCTTGAAATTTGTTTCATAATATTAACTCCATAAGTTATAAATTCTATGTATTTTCCCACGACTGCTCACAAGTGCATGACGAACAGGAGTGTTGAAAAAATTACTATTGTATCACAACACCTTAGTCTGCGTGATTCTCTAATAGTTCCGGGTAGTAGCCAAGACATTTTTTATAAAATATTCTCATGTCTTGATCTAGGTCAAACTCACCCTTACTGAGATGAGTATAAATGAGTATACTGACAGGTATAGTTTGCACTGTGGCATTTTCATATAGAGGACAGGTCTCATGAGAAATAAATTATATTCAGTCAGTCTGATTAAACTGGGTCTGGTAATACTATTATCTACTGGATTTATCAATTCACCCCTGGCAGGTGGAGAATCCAGTTCCAGTATTATTACAGAATATTACTGGATTGAGGACGGTAAGGTCGATGCTTCAACGTTTATTGGCTGGAGTCTGTTTCATAATAGCTGTGTGGGTTGTCACGGGGTAGGCGGAGGTGGGACTGAAATGGCTCCAGACCTGACTAAAAGCATCGAAAGATTGAGTCCTGTCGAATTCACCACCAAGGTCTTTCATCGATATTCAATGCCGGTTGGTGACAGGACCGATATGACTAACGCTATCATGGCTGAAGTTCAGAAAGACGCACAACGTGATAGTGGAGAGTTGGAGAAGATGCCGCAATGGAAGAGTGATCCACTGGTCAGGGCACATGTACTTAATATTTATGGCTACCTGAAAGCCCGTCATGATGGCGTCATAGGGACAGAT
>QNEM01000220.1 GCA_003645215.1 Gammaproteobacteria bacterium | reverse complement strand
TATTACTCATCGTTAGATTAACCCTCCCATTTATATAAGACCCATTTTAGCACTCGTAATATGAGAGTGCTAATAGTATTCAAGAGTTCCCGGCTTATGATGGAAAGCAGTTAGACGCTTATAACTTATTGATTTAACAGCTTTATTATGCAGGCTCTATGGTTCTTAGATGACGTTGAACCGAGATCCAGGACCCGAAAATGCCAAGAAAGATGCCACAGGCAAGCATAATCAGGGTTTCTGAGGTGGTTAAATTAGCCAGACTGAATTCACTGGCATAAAGCTCTGCAAGTCGGTTGACGGGCTGTTTGAGGAATTGCAGGGTGAGGCTAAGCAGCAGCCAGGATGCGATACCACCACTCAGGCCATACCAGAATCCCGTATACAGGAAAGGTCTTTGAATGAAGTGATTTGTTGCGCCAAACAGCTTGGAGACTTCAATCTCATTACGATGATGGTAGATCGCCATACGAATAGTATTGCCAACGATGAGCAATACACCAAAGCCAATAAAGGCTGAGAAAATGATGACAAAGCGTTTTATTATGTCGATGATCCCGTACAGACGTTTAATCCACTGTTGATCGTATTGCGCAATCTCAATCTCGGGTTGACTGTATAGAAAGTCAATAATCTGCAGATCTCTTCCCTCAGTGAGGGCATCAATTTTCGGAAATACAATTATAATTGAAGGCAACGGGTTCTCATCAAGCAGGTCAATAACATCCGAATAACCGGACAGTTCCTTGTATTCAGCCAGCGCCTGTTCCCGGTCAATTAATTTAACTGTTTCAATGTTCTGGTTGTCCATGAGTTTTGCCACAAGATCTTTTGCGGCGGCATCATCAATTTCAGGTTTCAGGAAAGCAGTTATCTGAATCGCCCCGCCCCAGCCAGCAGTGACTTGTTGCACGTTTTCCAGTAATAAATAAAACCCACCGGCCAAGGCCATAGAGTTACCAATTACGGCTGTCGTTAATATGCTGCTAAGCAGGTTACGGTAATACTGTCCGAGACTATAAACAAAAGATTGTGCATGTGACACTAACCATGCCTTAAGCAAGGCGCCTGGTGTGTTTTTTGTCCTGGTTCTCATTACATGTCTTTATTTAATGGCAATTCTTTATTTTGCTCAACTGAGGCATTGCCAAAATGAGTGGGGATTCTGCCGTCACGCAAGGTGATAATCCTCTTACGCATTTTTTTAATCATGTCCATATCATGGCTGGCTATGAGCACCGTTACCCCGACCTGGTTAAATTGTTCAAACAGCTTCATTGTGTCCAGAGACAGTGCCGGATCAAGATTACCTGTTGGTTCATCAGCAAGCAGTAGTAATGGCCGATGCACAACTGCACGGGCAATGCCTACTCTCTGTTGTTCTCCCCCCGACAGGGTCATTGGGCTTGAGCTGGATTTTTTTAGTAAGCCAACCTTGTCTAAAGCAGCGCTGACACGCTTGCGTATCTCTGTATGTCCATGGCCGGCAATGATGAGAGGCAAGGCTACGTTATCAAAAATAGTGCGGTCATTGAGTAAACGATGATCCTGGAAAACAAGGCCAATGTTCCGCCGGTAGTAAGGGATACGATTGTTTCTGACGCGTTCAAGATTTTGGCCGTTGATAATAATTTGACCACGATTATGTCTTTCTATTAAGGCGATAAGCCTTAATAGAGAGCTTTTGCCAGCACCAGATCGCCCTGCAATAAAGGCCATGGCACCCTGTTCAATATGCAGATTAATGTTCTTCAGAGCCAGGTGTCCGGTCTGATATTGCATGTGAACATTATTGAAGCGGATCATTATTGATATTCGAGTAAAGCCTCAACGAAGGCAGTGCTGTCAAAAGTATGAAGGTCATCCACCTGTTCGCCGACGCCGATGAAGCGAATAGGAATCCCGGTATCAAGTGCCAACGCAAAAATAACACCACCTTTTGCTGTGCCATCAAGTTTTGTCAAAACAATTCCATCTATACCGATTGCATCATTAAAAAGCCTTGCCTGAGAGAGTGCATTTTGGCCAGTCGCAGCATCTAACACAAGAATATTTTCAAGCATCAAGGTATCGTCAAATTTGCCAATGGCACGATGGATCTTTTTAAGTTCATCCATCAGGTTGTCCTGGGTGTGAAGTCTGCCTGCGGTATCGGCAATCAGTATATCAATATTATTGGCCCGGGCAGATTGTAAGGCATCAAAAATAACAGCGGCAGAATCTGCTCCTTTATGTTGTGACACTACCGGGACATTGTTCCTTTCTCCCCAGGCTTGTAGTTGTTCAACCGCAGCAGCGCGAAAGGTATCTCCTGCTGCCAGCACAACACTGTGCCCCTGGTTGATAAAATGGCTGGCGAGTTTGCCTGCCGTGGTAGTTTTGCCCGCACCATTGACCCCGGTCAGAAGAATGACGAATGGTCCCGGTTTGTCGACAGGAATCGTCAATGGTTTTTGCACCGGATCAAGGATATTGCCCATGACAGTGCCCAGGGTTTGCCGTAGCTGATCGTAATCACTGATTTCATTACGCTTGATTGAAGTATGCAGCGCATCAATGATTTCAGTGGTTGCATGAATGCCCAGATCTGCAACAAGCAACCTTTCTTCCAGATCGTCCAGAAAAGCTGCATCAATAGTCTTTTTGCCATGCAACAGATCGGCAGCCCCGCCGAAGATACTGGTTTGGGTCTTGCTCAGGCCGGCTTTTAATTTGCCAAAGAAACTGGTTTGCTCGACAGCTTGTTGTTCAGGTGCTTTTGGTTTCTTAAATCCAAACATATGTTGTATAAAACTCTATAATCAGGCGGCATTATCCTATCATTAACCACTATCGAACTACTAAGGGTGGCTCTATATAATTCGTGAATTGAGCATCTTGAGTCCCAAAGCCCCAATAGCCGCGTCGCCTACAAGGAGGTAGGCGAGGGGCGCGAGCAGGAGCGGAAGCTTTTCAAAGCTATTGTAATAGAATTACTATTATAATAGCTTGGCGTCTTGCTCTTGAAACTTTTGAATCTCAAGCTGTCTCACTCAGAACTATATAGAGCCACCCAGAGAATTAAGCTCTAATCCCGTGTTGAAATATCAATCATTGATTAATTTCAGTATCCTTAAGCCCCGGCGAAAATTGTTCGGTAATCATCAAGATGGAGAAATATGTGTGAAGCTGTCCCTTATTAAAGCTTTATTAGTTGCCAGCCTGTATCTGTATATGGGTATAGCCTTTGCCAGTGTCCAGGAGTTTGAACTGGATAATGGCCTGAAAATTCTCGTCAAGGAAGACCATCGTGCACCAGTAGTGGTATCGCAAGTCTGGTACAAGGTGGGGTCTAGTTATGAACATGAGGGGATTACAGGTATTTCCCATGCACTGGAACATATGATGTTTAAAGGCACGGAGAAATATGCTCCGGGTGAATTTTCCCGCATCATTTCAGAAAATGGCGGGCGTGAAAATGCATTTACCGGAAAGGATTACACGGCCTACTTTCAGACACTGGAAAGCTCTCGTTTGCCTATCAGCATGGAGCTGGAAGCTGATCGCATGCGTCATCTTATTGTCCTGGAAGAAGAGTTTCTTAAGGAAATTGAGGTGGTCAAGGAAGAGCGTCGCTGGAGAACAGAGGACAAACCACAGTCGTATATGTACGAAGTCGCCATGTCTACTGCATTTCAGACCGGGCCTTACCGGCACCCAATCGTTGGCTGGATGAATGATCTGGATAATATGACGGTTGATGATCTGCGCGAATGGTATCAACAATGGTATGCACCAAATAATGCAACGTTGGTGGTGTCTGGAGATGTAGATGCAGAAGAAGTTTATCAATTGGCAAAAAAATACTTTGGTCCATTGCCAGCAGGGAAACCGCTTAAAGCAGCCTCCCGTCCGGAAGTTGTTCAAAGCGGGATTAAACGTATCACCGTTAAACGGCCTGCAGAATTACCTTATCTACTGATGGCCTATAAGGTTCCGGTGTTAAAGACGGCCCTGGATAATCAGGAACAGGGG
>QNEM01000219.1 GCA_003645215.1 Gammaproteobacteria bacterium | reverse complement strand
GGTGTACTACTTTTACTTACTATTTACCTGTTCATCATCGCCAGAGGTTTATATATCGCGATGAATGCACAACAGACATACGGGAAATTAATGGCTGCGGCACTAACGCTAACATTTTTTGTCTATGTATTTGTCAATATGAGTATGGTAACAGGCCAGTTACCAGTGGTTGGTGTTCCCTTGCCCTTAATCAGTCATGGTGGAACATCAATGCTTACATTGATGCTGGCCTTCGGTATTCTCATGTCAATACAGACACATCGTAGAATACTTTCCGATTAAGTACTGACCGACCAGGCACTGAGTTATCAAATTATTTTAATATATTATTTTTCAATCAGGGATATGTATGCGTAATCTACTAAAAGGCAGTTTAATATTGATCTTGTTTTTGCCGAACATCGGTTTTACTCAATCTCTGGATTCTGTACAGGTAAATCAATTTATTGATGAGATGGTCGATAAACATGGCTTTGACACCAATGAATTAAGAATATTGTTTGGTGGCACAAAGTATTCAGACAGAGTTCTACAGGCCATGTCCAAACCTGCTGAAGGTCTGCCCTGGTATAAATATCGTAAAATATTTCTAAAGGACTCTCGTATTAATAAGGGTGTTGCATTCTGGAAGAAATATAAAGATACCTTAAACAGGGCTGAGGAAGTCTATGGCGTCCCACCGCAGATTATTATCGCGATTGTAGGGGTAGAAACCCAGTACGGGAGATATAAGGGTAAGGACAAAGTGATGGATTCCCTGGCGACACTGGCTTTTCATTATCCAAAACGTGGAAAATTCTTTCGTAGTGAACTGGAACAGTTTTTATTGCTGACCAGGGAGCAAAATGTGGATCCACTTTCACTGAAAGGATCTTATGCGGGGGCGATGGGGATCCCGCAATTTATCTCTAGCAGCTACCGGAATTATGCAGTGGATTTCGATGAAGATGGCAAGAAGGATCTGTGGCAAAATCCTGTCGATGCAATTGGCAGTGTCGCGAATTACTTTAATCGGCACGGTTGGGAAGCAGGGGCGGCGGTGACGTACCCTGTTAGCGTTACCGGAGACAGGGTAGATGCCATTATAAATAAAGAATTGAAACCAGATATCAGGGCAGGTGAGCTGAAAAAATACGACATCGTTTCAGATCAGGATATTGCAGATGCCACCCTGGTTAAAGTGATGAAATTTGAGCAAAAGAATGGCAATGATTATTGGATAGGACTACATAACTTTTATGTGATTACGCGCTATAATCACAGCGCATTATATGCCATGGCCGTGTATCAGCTATCAGAAGAAATAAACACTAAATACGAGAAGTAGGCTACTGTTGAAAAATATCACTTACAGTCAAGGTGTATCCAGACTGACTCTACACAGGCATCTTCTTCTGCCACTGACCTTTCTGATATTTGCCGGATGTTCTTCTGTTACCGTTGAACGCGATAGTGCCCCGGATAGACCTGTAGACACTTCATCTGTACCTGATGCCGTGCCAAAAGCGGAACCCAGAAGTAAATATGGAAACCCGGAATCTTATGTTGTCTTTGGCAAACGTTATTATGTAATGAATGACAACAGAGGATTTACGCAACAGGGAATTGCCTCCTGGTACGGTAAAAAATTTCATGGCAGACGAACATCAAGCGGTGAAACCTACGATATGTATGCAATGACAGCCGCGCATAAAACTTTAATATTACCTGTTTATGTTGAAGTGACTAATCTTGGGAATGGTAAAAAGGTCGTTGTTAAGGTAAACGACAGGGGGCCCTTCCATGAGAACAGGATTATCGATCTGTCTTATTCAGCTGCAACAAAACTTGATGTTGTTGCCAAAGGCACGGCCCTGGTGAAAATACGTGTAGTGGATCCAGCATATACATCCGGGCAGGTTTCCGAGAAGCGAGGGGCGCCTGTTGAGACACGTTCTTCTGATGGTTCAACAGAAGATTTTTATATACAGGTTGGTGCTTTTTCTGAATTGGACAATGCAGAAAATTTACGCAGAAAATTAAATGGTATAGGCGACTCGCTGGTAAAAATAAGTCAGGTAGTCGTCGATAACAGATCGCTGTATAGAGTAAGAATAGGCCCTTTATCAGACATAAAGTATGCAGACAGGATAGTACAACAATTAATTCAGCTTGATGAACACCATCATATCGTCATTAACTAAAATATTTTTATATAACACCTATGATTAAGAAAACACTTGTATTACTGATTGGACAGTTATTATTTAACTGTATTGTTTATGCTGGGGCAACTGCAATTCCTGCACCGCCAGGCATTAAGGCAAATTCATATCTACTGCAGGATTTTGACAGTGGAAAAATTCTGGCATCAAAAAATATTGACCTGAGAATGCCCCCGGCAAGTTTGACCAAAATGATGACAGTCCATGTTGTTTCGGCCGAATTGCTTGCAGGACGAATCTCACAGGATGATGAAGTACTAATAAGTGAAAAGGCATGGAAGATGCCCGGTTCGCGTATGTTTATCGAAGTTAATAAAAAAGTATTACTGGGTGATTTATTGCAAGGTGTGATTATTCAGTCTGGCAATGATGCCAGTGTGGCATTGGCAGAATATATATCTGGAAGTGAAGAAGTATTCGCAGAGCTTATGAATCAATATGCCAGTGACATGGGAATGACAAATAGTCATTTTATAAATAGTACTGGTCTGCCGGATGAACAGCATTATACGACAGCTAAAGATATGGCAATTCTTGCGGCGGCATTAATCAGGGATGCACCTGAAATATATGCCCTGCATTCTGTGAAGGAGTTTACCTTTAATAATATTACCCAACAAAACAGGAATAAATTACTTTGGCGTGACCCCAGTGTCGATGGTATCAAGACAGGCCACACGGAGGCTGCGGGTTATTGTCTGGTGGCTTCGGCAAAGAGAGATGATATGCGACTTATTTCTGTGGTGATGGGGACTGATAGTGATGCCGCAAGGGCGAAAGCCAGTCAGTCATTACTTGCTTATGGTTTCCGCTTCTTTGAGACACAGAAAGTCTATGCTGCAAATGAAAATATTACTTCTGTAAAGGTGTGGAAGGGCGATATTGAGGAATTAGGCTTGGGTCTAAATTACGATCTTTATATCACATTCCCCCGGGGCCAGGAGAATCAGCTGACCACTGAATTTGATTTATCTGATCAATATATTGCACCCTTGAATAAGGGTGATGTGCAGGGCAATCTGAAAATCAGCCTGGCGAATGATGAAGTCGCAGAGGCAAAATTAATCGCACTACAGTCGGTTAATGAAGGGAGTATTATTGTGCGTATGAAGGACAGCCTCCGACTACTTCTTGAATAACACAATATGTCTTCTATTGTTTATCTGAACGGTCAATATCTACCGCTTGAAAAAGCCAAGGTCTCTGTACTTGATAGAGGCTTTACATTTGGTGATGGCGTGTATGAGGTGATTCCTGTTTATCACGGACATATCTTCAGACTAAAGAAACATATCGAAAGGCTGAATAATAGTCTCGATGAGGTATTTATTGATAGACCCTGTGACTTTACGCGGTGGCAGGAAATATTGCAGGAATTGATTCAGCAGAACCCCGCAGAAGATCATTCTTTATATATTCAGGTTACCAGAGGTATCTCGGAAAGGGATCACGCCATAGACACGGCAACAAAACCAACGGTCTTTGCAATGTGCAGGCCGTTACTTAAAAAGGATCGTTCAGCAGGGATATCTGCTATTGTCGAGGAAGACATTAGATGGAAATATTGCCATATCAAGGCCACTACTTTGCTCCCCAGTGTCATCCTGAGACATAAAGCCAGGCAGGCAGGGGCAACTGAAGCACTGTTAGTAAAAGATGGTAATGTCACAGAGGGTGCGGCAAGTAATGTATTTATCGTCAAAGACGGTGTTGTTAAGACCCCTCCCAAAGATGGTAACTTGCTTCCAGGCATCACCAGAGACCTGGTCATTGAATTATTGTTAAAATCAGAAATCCCCTGTGAAGAAGTGGCCATCACTGAAATAGAGTTAAGACGGGCCGATGAAATAT
>QNEM01000218.1 GCA_003645215.1 Gammaproteobacteria bacterium | reverse complement strand
TTTGTTGCAGCTAAGCGTTGACTGATGTTGGCTATACTGGCATTGACACTCACTAGATTATTTTTTTGAACATCGCGCTCTTTAACCTGCTCTATTCTTTCTTGCTCCCGTTCCAGCCATTGTGTCCTGGCTACTAAATCTTTCTTTAATAAATCTTCAAGTGCCTTTGTCAGTTCTGTAATGAGTGGAATGGTTGCATCCAATTGTTGAATACGGTTGTCAATGGCACGACTGTCCGCCTGTCGCTGTCTTTTTTCATCATTCAGTGCTTCGCTACGTGCTGTATATTCATTGATCTGTTGATTAATGCGTTCCCTTTGTAGAAATATTTGCGCATCATTTGCTTCATGGATATCAATAAAATGATCAGCTTTATCGGCCCCGTGAATATAGTCCAAAACACTCAATAAACGTGCCTTGTCCAATCTAAGTGCTAGTTGTTGTTCCTTTACCTGAGTATGCTCTGCACCAGCCAGTGTGGTATCCAGTTCAATTAAAGCCTGACCTTTCTCAACCCGTTCGCCTTCTTTAACAAAAATATTACGTACAAGCCCGGTTTCCAGAGGCTGGATAATCTTGACCTTGCCACTGGGAATAATCTTGCCCTGTGCAACTCCGACAATATCGATTTCACCGATACTTGCCCAGGTAACCGCAATGACAAAAAACAACATGATGACCCATAAAATATAGCGACTCATAGGCAATGGTGGTGTTTCCTGAATTTCCAGGGCTGCCGGGAGAAACTCTAATTCGTCTTTCTGTTTTGTTCTCATAATCTATGGCTATTTATACATACATTATTATTGCTATTTATATTGCTTTGAGCTAGCCTCATCATATGAGCAAGGAAAGCTTTGAATGGGATCCATTGAAGGACATTGAAAATCAGTTGAAACATCGTGTTTCTTTTGATGAGGCTAAGTATGTATTCGAAGATCCGAACAGAATTATTCTCCGAGACAAAACTCACAGCATTACAGAAGACAGGCATTTTTGTATCGGTATAGCTGGAAATAATATCCTGACTGTCAGGTTTACTTATAGAGAATACAAAATACGAATTATTGGCGCAGGCGCCTGGCGTAGAGGTAAAAAACTTTATGAAGAAAAAAATAAAATACACTGACTTGCCACCGGGTGGAGAGCCTATTGGTGAATTAGAAATCATCGAAGATTTTCTACCACCCCCAGAAGAACTGGTCTTTAAAGAAGATAATGCGAAAGTTACCATTGCCTTAAGTCGCCGTAGTATCAGGTTCTTTAAGAACCAGGCTAAAAAAAATAATACCCAATATCAGAAAATGATTCGCAATCTTCTGGATGAATATGTCGCTCGACACCAGGATTGATAATATATTTTCTATATATTTCATATTAATTCGCAGTAACCATCCCAACCTGGTGTGAATAGAGTCTGGCGTAGTATCCATTCGTTTCCATAAGGTGCCTGTGATCTCCATGTTCAACAATCTGCCCTTTTTCAACCACCAGGATACGATTAGCATTGCGTACCGCACTTAAGCGATGGGCAATGATAAATACTGTCCGTCCCTTGCAGATATAACGCATATTTTGATGGATGATAGATTCGGATTCATAGTCCAGTGCGCTGGTAGCTTCGTCAAAAATAAGTATGCGAGGATTAGTAATCAGTGCTCGAGCAATGGCAATGCGTTGGCATTGCCCTCCAGACAGATTAGAACCATGTTCCTCAACAAGGGTGTCATAACCTTCTGTAAGTTCCAGAATAAATTCATGTGCACCTGAGAGTTTCGCTGCCTGCACAACCCGTTCCATCGGCATGGCCGGATCAGCAAGTGCTATATTTTCCCGGACAGTCCGATTGAATAAAAAGTTTTCCTGCAGGACAACACCAAGGTTTTGTCGTAGCCAAACTGTATCGACCATTGCCAGATCCACACCATCAACCATCACGCGCCCACTTTCCGGAACATAAAGACGTTGAATCAGTTTGGCTAAAGTACTTTTACCGGAGCCAGATCTACCTACAATACCTATTACTTCACCCGGCTTAACATCGAGAGAGATATTTCTTAATATTTCCGGCCCATCATGCCGATAACGAAAGGTAACTTGATCAAATGTCACCCGCCCTTCAAGTTTAGGTAAAGAGGCACGGCCAGGAGAATACGTGGGTTCAGTCCTGACATTTAATATATCTCCCAGACGTTGCACCGAGATTCCGGCCTGTTGAAAATCTTGCCAGAGTTGCACCAACCTGAGAATCGGACTACTGACCCGGGCTGCCAACATATTAAAGGCGACCAGTTGTCCCACGCTCAGTTCACCATTGATGACCAGACGTGCACCAATCCAGAGTATCAGCAATATTGTCACCTTATTGATAAAAGAAGCGGTCTGGCTGGTAATATTACTCAGGTTGGTAGCCTTGAAACTGGCACGTACATACTCTGAAAGTTGTTCCTCCCAACGGCGCTGGCTTTGAGGTTCTACAGCACTGGCTTTGATTGTTTCAATACCATTTACTGATTCGACAAGAAAGGCCTGGTTTTCCGCCCCTCGATTAAATTTCTCATGCAATCTTGCACGTAATATTGGTGTGATAAAAAAAGCCAACAATATATAAAATGGAATGGCGCCCAGCACGACATAGGTTAATGTCGGGCTGTAGAGATACATCACACCGAAAAAAACAAAGGTGAAAAGTAGATCGATTACCAGTGTGATTGCTGAGCCAGTAATAAAATTTCGTATACTGTCCAGTTCCCTTACCCGGGCAACGGTATCACCTACTCTACGTGCTTCGAAATAATTTAACGGGAGTCTTAATAAGTGCCTGAACAGGTTTGCACCCAATACTACATCGATACGATTAGTCGTATGAGAAAATACATAATTACGTAAACCGTTTAATACAACATCAAAGGCATAAACAACCAATAAACCAACTGCAAGTACGTCTAGCGTTGTCAAGCCTCTATGCACCAGCACTTTATCAATGACGACCTGAAAGAAAAGCGGTGTAATCAAAGCAAAGAGTTGTATAAAAAAAGAGGCGATTAATACTTCGCCAAGTAATTTTTTGTATTTCAGGATAGCCGGGATAAACCAGGAGAAATCAAATTTTTTAAAACCGCCCAGGATACCTGCACGGCGCGTGAGCATAATCAATTTCCCCGACCACTGCTTTTCCAGTTGCTCGCGAGTGATTGTCACCGGTTTTTGTTCAAGAGGATCCTGTATTAATGCTTTGTCTTCCTGATTATTGTCATCCTCAACATCTTCTTGTTTAACCTGATCTCCCTTGATTTGGGCGATAATGAAAAAATGTCCATCTTCATGAATAGCAATCGCTGGTAATTGTGTTTTAGAAAGTTTTGACCAGTCACTTTTAACTTCTCTGGCCTTTAAACCCAGTGTCCTGGCAGCACGGAGTATTTCTGAGGATGTGAAGAGTTTTCCGGATTCGCCAAATTGATGGCGTAGTTGGGCAGGATCGGCAGGGAGTCCATGAACCCTGGACAACATGGTCAGGCAAAGTAAACCTGTATCTACCTTCTGTTCAGATGATGGTGGTTCCAATGCAGTGACCCTTCCTTCAATGCAAGTGGGTATTAAATATTATTTTTAAAATTCACCAAATAAAATGCGATTAAACATTCGAATAAAGCTATATGTAGGCTAACAGGAATTTTTGAATTACGAATCCCCCATTTGGGGTAAGTTTTATCTACTAATAATGATGCGATTTGACATTTATTAGGGGGAAGTTCCTTATGTTCCCGTTTTAATCCTTGGTACTGCAGACAATAACTTTTGTGTGTATGGATCTTGTGGGTTGGTCAGTACCTCGTCGACTGTGCCCTGCTCTACTATCTTACCCTGATACATGACGGCGACATAATGAGCTATATATTCAACCACACTGATATTGTGTGTAATGAACAAGTAGCCTAGGCCCATATTTTTTTGTAAATCTTTTAGTAATTCTAGAATTTGCGCCTGCACGGAGACATCCAGTGCGCTGGTGGGTTCGTCACAAACAATTAATTTCGGTTCTACGGCCAGGG
>QNEM01000217.1 GCA_003645215.1 Gammaproteobacteria bacterium | reverse complement strand
TTTATGTCTATTGCCGCACAGACAGAGGCAAATTTTCGTGAGGTACTGGCGATACCTGAAAATTACAAGGTCCTTTTTTTACAGGGAGGTGCCAGTAGCCAGTTCGCCATGGTGCCCCTGAATCTTCTTGCCGGTAAAAATACAGCAGACTATTTCCATACCGGCATCTGGTCTGGCAAGGCGCTTAAAGAAGCAGGGCGATTCTGCAAGGTCAATGTCATAGCTAATGAAAATAACTCAATGCTATCAGTGCCAGAAGCAGAAACATGGTCACTTGATCCTGATGCTGCTTACGTTTATTACACAGATAATGAAACGATTAACGGGGTTCAGTTTCCCAATATTCCAGATGTCGAGGATGTTCCTTTAGTTACCGATATGACATCTAGTTTATTATCAAGGCCATTAGATGTATCTCGTTTTGGCGTTATCTTCGCGGGAGCCCAGAAAAATATTGGTCCATCAGGAATGGTAGTTGTTATTGTTCGCGAAGATTTGATTGGTCACGCACCGAAACATATTCCGAGTATGTACGACTACGCTATCCAGGATAAAAATGGCTCTATGTATAACACGCCGCCGACCTATAGTTGGTATATGGCCGGGCTGGTATTGAAGTGGGTCAAGGAACAGGGTGGCCTGCAGGCCATGGAAAGAATGAGCCATGCTCGTTCCGATAGCCTGTATCAGGCGATTGATGAATCTGATTTTTATAATAACCCGGTTGCAGCAAGATATCGCTCGATGATGAACGTACCGTTTACATTGATTGATGATTCGCTCAATGAAAAATTTGCCAGTGAGGCAAAAGATCATGGACTGGTTACGCTGGAAGGCCATCGCAGTGTCGGTGGTATGCGTGCCAGTATGTACAATGCTATGCCTGAAGAGGGTGTTGATGCCCTGATTACCTTTATGCAGGAATTTGAACGCACAAATGGCTGAAGATTTAACATTAGATGAATTAAGAACACAGATTGATGAAATTGACTCAAGTTTGCTGGAGTTGATTAGCCAACGTGCGCGCATGGCAACGGAGGTTGCCCGTGTCAAAAGCGAACAGTCGGACGATAATGGTTTTTACCGACCAGAGCGTGAAGCGCAGGTGTTGAGAAAAATTATAGAGCGAAATCCAGGTCCCCTATCTGAAGAAGAAATGGCGCGATTGTTCCGTGAAATAATGTCGGCCTGTCTGGCATTGGAGCAAACACTGGATATTGCTTTTCTGGGGCCTGAAGGCACTTTCACGCAAGCTGCGGCATTGAAACATTTTGGCCATTCGGTAAAAACGACGGCTATGGGAAGTATTGACCAGGTATTTCGGGAAGTGGAATCTGGTGCCTGTCAATACGGTGTTGTTCCCGTCGAGAACTCTATAGAAGGTGTCGTCAATCACACGCTTGATATGTTGGTGAACTCAAATTTGATGATCTGTGGTGAAGTTGAATTACGTATTCATCATCATTTACTGAGTAATGAAGAATCAATCGAAGGGATTACCAAAGTATATTCACATCAACAATCGTTAGCGCAATGTCGCGCCTGGCTGGATACACATTTACTGAAAGCGGAAAGGATTTCTGTGAACAGTAATGCTGAAGCTGCACGCCTTGCAGCTGGCGAACAGCATGCCGCAGCAATCGCAGGAGAATCTGCAGCAGAACTTTATGCATTGTCCGTGCTAATGAAAAATATTGAAAATGAAGCCGACAACACTACCCGTTTTCTGGTACTGGGTCAGCACGAGACATTGCCGAGTGACAACGATAAAACTTCCTTACTTTTTACAGCACAGAATAAACCCGGTGCCTTGCAGGAGATGCTCGCCTGTTTTTCAGACAATGGCGTAAGTCTGACTCGTATTGAATCACGGCCATCACGTAAGGGCATGTGGGAATATGTTTTTTTTGTCGATATCGAGGGTCATGCACAGGAAGCTACAGTGGCATTGGCACTGGACAAGCTAAAAGATCGTGCATCGATGCTTAAGTTATTGGGCTCATATCCTCGCGCTGTACTGTGACACCCTGGATCCAGGTTTAAAGGGCAGGCTGAAAGAAAAATGACGTGTGATTTGATCAACCTGGCAACACCTGGTGTAGCGGGTCTACTCCCTTATCAGCCGGGCAAATCTGTGGAAGAACTGGAACGTGAGCTTGGCATTAGCAATATTATCAAGCTGGCCTCAAACGAAAATCCATTGGGTCCTGGTGCGAAAGTAAAACAGGCAATATCGTCTACATCCGAATTGTCGAGATATCCGGATGGTAATGCTCATGACCTGAAAAAGGCCCTGGCAAAACAGCATGGCGTCAATACAGATCAGATCACCATTGGCAATGGCTCAAATGAAATTCTTGAACTCATTACCAGGGCGACCACAGGATCACAGCATGAAGTCATTTTTTCAGAACATGCCTTTGCAGTATATCCCCTGGTAACACAGGCAGTCGGCGCAAAGGCCGTTGTCGTACCTGCAAAAAACTGGGGGCATGATCTCTCTGCACTGCAGGCAGCAATAAATGAAAACACACGTCTTATGTTTGTTGCCAATCCGAATAATCCAACCGGTACATGGCTGGATACTCAAGCATTAAGAACATTGCTTGAATCATGCCCTGAACACATGCTGGTGGTGGTGGATGAAGCCTATTTCGAATATGTAGATGAGGACGATTATCCCGATTGCATTCAATGGGTGAGTGAGTTTCCTAACCTGTTGGTAACCCGCACCTTCTCAAAGGCATTTGGTCTTGCTGGATTGAGAATTGGTTATGGTATTTCACATCGTGATATTGCCGACTTGATGAATCGGGTCAGGCAGCCTTTTAATGTGAATAGTCTGGCCCTGTCTGCCGCTGAAGCAGCATTGGGAGATAATGAGCATCTACAAGAAAGTATCAGCCTGAATCAGGCAGGGATGAAACAGCTAACAACGGCATTTGATGACATGAATCTGCAATATATTCCCTCGGTTGGAAATTTTATCTGTGTTGATGTGGAATCAACAGCCCAGACCGGGATAGAAATATATAATAAATTATTACATCAGGGTGTCATCGTCAGGCCTGTTGAAAATTATGGCATGCCGAATCATCTGCGGGTTACTGTTGGTCTCAAACAAGAGAATGAAAAGTTTATTAAGGCACTGGAGTCAATTTTGACAGCTATGGATGTAAACACATAATGGCCAATATCATAGCCAACCGAATCGCAATTTTAGGTGTGGGTTTAATTGGTGGTTCACTTGCGCGTGCATTAAAAGATGCTAATGCGGTGACGACTGTTGTCGGTTACGGGCGAGATGAAAATAATCTGAAAAAGGCCGTGCAACTGGGTGTGATAGATAGCTACAGCCTGGATATTGAAGAAGTCGTGACTGATGCCGACATAGTTGTATTGGCAACACCGCTATCCACTGCCGACAAATTGTTTTCAGCGATGTCAGCTGCACTGAAGAAGACAGCGATTGTCACCGATGTTGGTAGTGCCAAAGGCTCGATTGTTAAATCTGCAAGAGAAAATCTGGCTGATTCTTTTACACGTTTTGTTCCCGGGCATCCGATTGCGGGGAAAGAAGAGAGTGGTGTCGAGGCCTCATTTGCAGAATTATTTGATGCACACCGCGTTATTCTCACCCCTGTTGCCGAGACAGATCCGCAAGCATTAAACTTGATCACAGAGATGTGGAAACTGACCGGAGCGGAGTTGGTGAACCTGGATGTTGAACATCATGACACTATCCTCGCCGCAACCAGCCATTTACCCCATATGCTTGCCTATGCCCTGGTAGATTGTCTATCCGGGATGCAGGAAAGGGATGAGATTTTTGAGTTTGCTGCAGGCGGTTTTGCAGATTTTACCCGAATAGCCTCGAGCCATCCTGGCATGTGGCACGACATCTGTTTCTCAAATCGAGAACAACTTCTGAAAGTCATGGATCAGTTTGATGAGCATCTGAATAAAATCAGAGAAGCTATCAAGAATGATGACAGTGATGCCCTGTTAGAACTATTTGAAAGGGCCAAGACATCAAGGGATAAGTTTACCGATCAAAGAAAGC
>QNEM01000216.1 GCA_003645215.1 Gammaproteobacteria bacterium | reverse complement strand
CGTTCGAGCAGTTCTGATAACTGCTCAGCACTTCCAGGATCGCTTTCCAGTGTCAGCTGCAGCCAGGACATGTTGCTAAAGTAACTCTATAAGTTCTGAGTGGGATAGATTGATAGAGCTGCCTTATTATTTTAGGCCCAACTCATCTTCCAGATAATGAATATCCGTTCCCCCTGCCATAAAGGCGGCGTTGGTAACCAGTTTCTGGTGTAGTGGGATATTGGTTTTAATCCCGTCGATAATTATTTCTGATAGTGCCATCGACATACGCCTTAAGGCCAGATTACGATCCTCACTGTGAACAATTAATTTACCAATCATGGAATCGTAATACGGTGGCACTTTGTAACCTTGATAGACATGTGTATCGACACGCACACCCGGCCCACCTGGTGGGTGATAATGCTCAATGGTTCCGGGTGAAGGCATGAAGGTTTCCGGATCCTCGGCATTGAGCCTACATTCAATTGCATGGCCCCTGATCTGGATATCTTCCTGTTTGTAAGTCAGCTCATCGCCATTGGCGATCCGTAATTGTTCCTTAACAATGTCGACACCCGTGACTAATTCAGTGACAGGATGCTCTACCTGGACACGTGTATTCATTTCGATGAAATAGAAATTGCCATTTTCATACAAGAATTCAAAGGTACCTGCACCACGATAGCCAATACGATGACAGGCTTCGACACAACTCGCTCCAATGGTGTTTCTGATTTCTTCTGTGATGCCTGGCGCCGGGGCTTCTTCGATAACCTTTTGATTCCGACGTTGCATGGAACAATCACGTTCCCCAAGGTGGATAACATTGCCATGCTCATCTGCCAACACCTGGACCTCAATATGTCTTGGATGCTGCAAATATTTTTCCATGTAAACCATGTCATTGCCAAAGGTCGTTGCTGCTTCAGATTTAGTCAGTGAAATCGCATTCTTTAATGCTGCCTCACTGTTCACCACTCGCATGCCCCGTCCGCCGCCGCCGCCGGACGCCTTGATGATGACCGGGTAGCCGATGTCTCGCGCAATCTGGAAAACATTTTCAGAGTTCTCAGTAATAGGCCCATCAGAGCCAGGCACACATGGCACGCCTGCTTCTTTCATGGCCGCAATCGCAGAAACCTTGTCTCCCATAATGCGAATGGTTTCTGCTCTGGGGCCAATGAAAATAAACCCGCTTTCTTCGACGCGCTCCGCAAAATCAGCATTTTCTGAAAGAAAACCATAGCCGGGGTGTATGGCCACCGCATCGGTTACCTCTGCGGCACTAATCACCGCAGGAATATTAAGATAACTTTCAGTTGAGGCTGCTGGACCTATACAGACTGATTCATCTGCAAGAAATACGTGTTTTTGTTCCCTGTCTGCCTCGGAATAGGCAGCCACTGTTTTAATACCCAGTTCCCTGCAGGCACGAAGTATGCGAAGTGCGATTTCGCCACGATTGGCTATAACAATTTTTTCAAGCATGATTTTTCTAAAGAAAATTTCTACGAATTATAATTATTCTGCTTAACTGGATTTCTAATCTTCTTGAAGATTACTTGATAGCAAACAATGGCTGTCCATATTCAATGGGCTCACCATTTTCAACGTAGACTTTACTGACCACACCGGTGACATCCGCTTCAATCTGATTCATGATTTTCATAGCTTCGATGATACATAAGATATCACCCTTCTCCACTGTTTGACCGATTTCTACAAAACCAGGAGTATCAGGCGAGGGTGATGAATAAAATATTCCTACCATCGGTGACTTGATGATATGCCCCTCATCTGCAGCAGGTAAAGGTGTTTCCGGTGCATTCTGCATGAGTGCAGGATCAACGTTTTCCTGTGCACTAGCTTGCGGGATCATCACAGGCGCCTGAGGTACTTGCACAACTGTTTGAGGCGCACTGGACATATGATGGTTGGTTATACGAACAGATTCTTCGCCTTCATGCACCTCGATTTCGGAGATACCTGACTCTTGCAATAGTTCGATAAGTTTTTTTACTTTACGGATATCCATTAATTCATCCTGATGATCTTGATTTTTTTATGGTCTCTTACTTAACGTTCTCTTTATAATGTCTCTTCTTCACGTTTTTCTGCATCAAGCTCAGCCTTCTCAAGAAATTGCTCAGCTGCCTGTAATGCAACTTCATAACCAAATGCACCCATACCACTGACAACCGCAACGGCGATATCAGACAGATAAGATTGTTTTCTGAATTCCTCACGCGCAAATACATTAGACAGGTGAACCTCAATAAACGGAATACTGACACTCAGAAAAGCATCACGTATCGCAACACTGGTATGGGTAAATGCACCGGGGTTGATAATAATAAAATCGATATTTTTGGTCTTTGCCAGTTGGATTCGGTCAATCAGCTCATGCTCGGCATTGCTTTGAAAGCTGGCCAATTTGTGCCCCACCGAATCAGCGAACAATTTAATCTGTTCATCGATCTCTTTTAATGTGGTAGTACCGTAAACTTCGGGTTCACGAATGCCCAACATATTAAGATTTGGGCCATGCAGCACGAGTATTTTAGCCATTCTTGATTCCTGAGCTCACTTCTTGTGATTTCAATGCAGTTTCCAGCATGTTAGCAGGAATTAATGACTGTTTCGAGATGTTTACTGAAATTAAAATGCTCTACAAATGCTCCAATTGAGCCAGATTCCTATAGTAGTGGGGTAATTACTTGCTCTGCTTCCGATACTGATAATGGGCCTACCTTGATAAAATTGATGTTGCCACTTCGATCAAGAATCACTGTGTAGGGCAAGCCACCGATGCGATTGCCTAATTTTACCCCCAGCTTGATCACCTCCTGCTCGCCAACCAGCAGTGGATAATTAATTCCGAGTTTATTTGCGAAATTCATGACAGCGTCCACGTCTTCGAGCGCTATGCCCAGAAATTGCAGGCCTTGATCGCCATATTTGTCCTGCAAATTAATAAAATGGGGAATTTCCTCCAGACAGGGTGGACACCATGTCGCCCAGAAATTAATCACCAGGACCTTACCTTGCCACTCGGAAACATTTCGCGATTGCCCTGACACATCCATCATATTAAAATCAGGGGATGGCTTGCCCGTCAGGTCTTGCGTATATGTTTGTAGCGAAGGAGGCAGGTTCTCAACTTGTTTATTCGAACGAACAGTGTCTGCAAGAAAAATTCCGGCAAAAAAACAACTCACCACAATGCAGCCTGTTATTAATGTTCCCCGTTTCATTTATTCACTAATCACTTCATTTATATGTTTCAAAAAATCTTCTGTCCTCATGAAGCCAACCAGCCGAAATGATTTTTCCTCGACTCCCTGCTTGTTGAAAAAAAGAATGGCCGGGGGTCCATATAAACTGAATTTTTTCAGCAAGGCTTTATCAAGCTCATCATTTTCTGTGACATCCGCCTGCAACAAAATAACATCACTCAACATTTGATGAACTCCTGGATCTGTAAATGTCTTGTGCTCCATTTCCTTACAGGTAATACACCAGTCAGCATAAAAATCCAGCATGACATATTTATCTTCACTGGCGGCTTGATCCAGAGCAGTCTGTAAGCCATCGACACCTTTAATCGTCTGAAAAGATAATGTGTTCGATCTGATTTCCCCTGTCCCGTCTTTACTCAACAAACCTTCAAGAGGCTTGAATACATTACTGCCACCACTGGCAGCACCAATCATTAATAACATTCCATAAACAAGTATCGCCAGTCCCAGGCCACGCCACAAGCCTTGCCATTGTGATTGTCTTTCGGATCTATCCAGTGCCCCCATATAAATAGCCGTGACAATAAATAATAAAGCCCATAAAGCCAGTGCCAGGGCCCCCGGTAATACACGCTCCATAAACCAGACGGCCACAGCTAACATCAAGACACCAAAGATGTGCTTGATGGTTTCCATCCAGGCCCCTGCTTTAGGTAATAATTTACCTGCTGAAGTTCCAATCGCCAGTAAAGGCACACCCATGCCCAGCCCCATGGCAAATAATGCTGAGCCACCAAGCACTGCATCGCCCGTCTGACTTATATAAAGTAATGCTCCGGCCAGGG
>QNEM01000215.1 GCA_003645215.1 Gammaproteobacteria bacterium | reverse complement strand
TTAGGTGCAAAGACAATGGGAACATCCTCGGCTGCCTTGTTTATCAGTTCCTTTTGAGCATCATCAAGCCCTGTTGTGCCGATGACCATCCCTTTACCAGCGGCATGACATTTTTCAAGATTATCTGTAAATGAAGTGGCCACTGTAAAGTCGATGAGCACATCAAACTGATCAGTAACTTTGGAAATATCATCCGTGATGGCAACGCCGATATTTCCAATCCCCGCTTGCTCGCCAGCATCGACACCAATCATTGAAGAACCACTGTATTCAATAGCAGCCCCTATTTCGACATTATCTGTCTCACTACATACTTCCAGAATGGTTTTGCCCATTCTGCCCGCTGCACCACAGACTCCAACTCTAACTGTCATGTTATTTTGCCTTTCACTTTTAACGCTTCACATATCATGAAGTCATATCATCAAAAAACTTTTTAACCCCATCCAACCATGATGAAGCTTGCGGACTATGCTTTGTTCCACCTTCTCCCATAGAACGTTCAAGATCTTTAAGTATTTCCTTTTGCTCTTTAGTGAGATTGACGGGTGTCTCCACAACCGCATGGCAGAGCAAATCTCCTTTTGAAGAGGAGCGTACCGATCTTACACCTTTGCTTCGCAGGCGAAATACTTTTCCACTCTGGGTTTCAGCAGGGATCTTCAGCTTTACCCGGCCTCCTAATGTTGGCACTTCAAGCTCGCCGCCCAGTGCTGCTGTTGTATAGCTGATCGGCACTTCACAATGAAGATGTGTATCATCCCTGGTAAAGATCGCGTGTTCTTTCACATTAACATGCACATACAAATCACCTGGCGGCCCACCATTTTCTCCTGCCTCACCTTCATTTGATAAACGAATACGATCTCCATTATCAACACCGGGAGGTACTTTCACTGAAATCGTTTTGGTATCTTTAACCCGACCCTGTCCACGACACTGTGTGCATGGGTCTTTAATTATTTTGCCCTGTCCTCGACATTGCGGGCAGGTCTGTTGCAAGGAGAAAAAGCCCTGTTGCATACGTACCTGACCCTGGCCTGCACAGGTAGGGCATGTCGCTGGCGTGCTGCCTTTCTTTGCACCTGAGCCGCTACAGCCCGTACATTCGACAAGCTTTGGGATCCTGATTTTAACGGTGGTTCCGGCAACAGCATCTTCCAGGCTTAACGCCATGTCATAACGTAAGTCTGCGCCACGATAAACACGTTGTCCGCCCCCACCACGAGCACCACCACCAAAGATGTCACCGAAGACACTATCAAAGATATCACCAACACCTGCACCGCCGGGACCCGGACCAGCACTATTATCAACGCCTGCATGCCCAAACTGATCATAGGCCGCACGTTTACGCTCATCAGACAAAATATCGTGGGCTTCTTTAGCTTCCTTGAATTTATCTTCTGCGGCTTCGTCACCTTCATTCCGATCTGGATGATGTTTCATCGCCAGTCGTCGGTATGCCTTTTTCAGTTCGGCATCTGTTGCATTCTTTGAAACGCCAAGTACTTCGTAATAATCTCGTTTTGCCATTTTTGTTTTATGTTCTAATCCTGAATTCCAATAGCTTTATCAATAAGTGTATCTTATCAATTTATTTAGATCTTCATCACGCAAACAAGCCCGAAAGAGAAGTTATCTCTTTCGGGCCATGCCTTGCTTATTTCAAACTATGCTGACTTCAAACAAACCCCATTTACCTCAATAGGATTTGATAGGCTGCTTACTTGTTGTCGTCGTCGTCTTTGACTTCCTCGAACTCGGCATCAACCACATCATCCTGGGGCTCAGCACTGCCTTCAGTTGCACCAGCTTCGGCAGCCTGTCCTTCCTCAGCACTTTGCTGATAGACACGTTCGGCCAGTTTTCCGGCAACTTCTGTCAGCTTCGTGGTTTTCTCATCAATAGCTTCCTTACTATCGCCCTTCAATGCTTCTTCAACATCTGCAATCGCGGCTTCAACATCGGTCTTTTCCTGTTCTTCAACCTTGTCACCCAGCTCTTCTATAGACTTCCGGGAAGCGTGGATCATATTATCTGCCATATTGCGAGACTCAACCATTTCCTTGGCCAGACGATCTTCTTCGGCATGTGCCTCGGCATCCTTGACCATTTTTTCAACCTCTTCATCCGAAAGCCCACTTGATGCCTTGATGATGATAGACTGTTCCTTACCGGTTGCCTTGTCTTTAGCAGAGACATTCAGGATACCGTTGGCATCGATGTCAAAACTGACTTCAATCTGTGGCACACCACGTGGAGCTGGTGGGATATCCGACAGATCGAATCGACCCAGAGATTTATTACCTGTTGCCATCTCACGCTCACCCTGCAGGACATGCACGGTTACAGCACCCTGATTATCCTCAGCAGTAGAGAAGACCTGACTGGCATTGGTCGGAATCGTTGTGTTCTTGTCAATCAACTTGGTCATGACACTGCCCATGGTTTCGATACCCAAAGACAATGGCGTAACATCCAGTAACAGAACATCTTTGACATCGCCACCCAATACACCAGCCTGGATCGCTGCACCATCAGCCACAGCTTCATCCGGGTTCACATCTTTACGTGGTTCCTTGCCAAAAAATTGCTCTACTGTTTCCTGCACCTTCGGCATACGTGTTTGGCCACCGACCAGAATCACGTCGGTAATATCGGAGGTACTCAGTCCCGCATCTTCCAGGGCAACACGACAAGGTTCGACGGTACGGTCAACCAGATCTTCAACCAGTGATTCCAGCTTGGCACGAGTCATCTTGATATTAAGATGCTTCGGACCACCTGCATCCGCCGTTATATACGGTAGATTGATATCGGTTTGTTGCGTTGAAGATAATTCAATCTTGGCCTTTTCTGCAGCTTCTTTCAGTCGTTGCAGTGCCAATGGATCATTGTGCAGATCCACACCCTGCTCTTTCTTGAATTCATCACAAATGAAATCGATGATGCGTAAATCAAAATCTTCACCACCGAGGAATGTATCACCATTGGTCGATAACACTTCAAACTGGTGTTCGCCATCAATCTCGGCAATTTCAATGATAGAGACATCAAAGGTACCACCACCCAGATCGTAAACTGCAATCTTGGCATCGCCCTCTTTCTTGTCCATACCAAAAGCCAATGCTGCGGCCGTTGGCTCATTAATGATGCGCTTTACATCAAGGCCGGCAATCTTGCCCGCATCCTTGGTTGCCTGACGCTGTGAATCATTAAAGTACGCAGGCACAGTGACCACTGCTTCGGTAACTTCTTCACCGAGATAATCTTCTGCCGTCTTCTTCATCTTCATCAACACACGTGCGGAAATTTCAGGTGAGGCCATTTTTTTACCTTTGACTTCAACCCAGGCATCACCATTATCAGCCTTGACGATCTTGTAGGGCACCATATGGATATCTTTCTGTACCACATCGTCCTCAAAACGACGACCGATCAAACGCTTGACGGCAAACAGGGTGTTCTCCGGGTTTGTGACCGACTGACGTTTGGCGGATTGACCAACCAGAACCTCATCGCCATCTGCATACGCAACGATAGAAGGTGTTGTTCTTCCACCTTCGCTATTTTCAATTACCTTGGCCTTGCCGCCTTCCAGTACTGAGACACAGGAATTTGTCGTTCCAAGGTCGATTCCAATTATTTTTCCCATCTTGATGTTCTCCAAAACTGCTCTAGATTAATTAAAAATGTCTGTAATTCTTTCTGTTGGTTCGTATATGTGTCTGTTAGCTGTTATTTCAAGGGCAGCACAATAATTATTTCGCCACAATAACCATGGCGGGCCTGATTAAACGTCCATTTAGCTCATATCCCTTCTGCAGCGTAGTGACAACAGTACCTGATTCAACATCGTCCACTTCTTGCATGGTCATAGCTTCATGTTGTTCCGGGTTGAATTTATCGCCCTTCTGGGGATTGACTGGATGGACTCCGGATTTCTCTAATGATGAGCAGAACATTTTCAGGGTCAGCTCCAGGCCTTCACGTAAACTACTGACATCCTCCGCCTCCACTGAGGCAACGATCCCCATTTCCATACTGTCCAACACAGGCAACAGCTCATTTATAAATTTATCCAGCGCATATTTATGCGC
>QNEM01000214.1 GCA_003645215.1 Gammaproteobacteria bacterium | reverse complement strand
GCGATCAAACCAACTGATGCTTGAAATGCCTGAATGGCTTCCCGGGTCTTTGAGCCCATAATTCCATCAGGCTGACCGGCATTAAAACCTGCTTTATTGAGATTTTTTTGTATATTCATTACCGTTTGAATGCTTAAGGGTTCCTGATTTTCTGGTTGGGTATTTAATGATCCCAGACCTGTAATTCTATCAGCGAGCAATCCTACAGAGAGTGCATAATACTTGCTTTGATTCCAGTGCATAATAATATCGAAGTTCTGGTACACTAGAAATGCGGGGCCTGTATGACCCGAAGGTACTAATACAGCGGCTTTCATATCAATGTCAGGTAAAAGAGTACCATTAACTCTGGTTACTCCCAGTGCTTTCCAGTCTTTTAATGATTTCCAGTTTTTAAAACCAGATAGTTTATAGGGAAAGTCTGTTGGCAGCTTGACTTCACGTCCCCAGCGTTCGCCCGTTTTCCAGCCAATTTGTTGTAGATAATTGGCACTGCTGGCCAGTGCATCTTTTTCGCTTAGCCAGAGGTTGATCTGTCCATCACCGTCTCCATCAACTGAATATTGATAATAAGTCGATGGCATAAACTGGGTATGTCCCATGGCTCCGGCCCATGAACCTTTCATTTTATCGGGAGTCAGAGATTCCCTATCAATTAATTGTAATGCCAGTAAAAGTTCCCTGGTAAAAAATTCAGAGCGGCGTTTGTCACAGGCAAGGGTCGCCAGCGAGTCGAGAATGGACATTTTTCCGAGATAAAGACCAAAATTTGTTTCAAGTCCCCAGAATGCAATGAGATACCGACCGGGTACACCGTACTTACGAAACAGTAATTCAAGAAAATCATGATGTTTTTTTAATAATCGTTTTCCTTGTTTTATACGTCTATGAGAGACGCGTTTGTTCAGGTAGGTTGCAAAAGTCTGTGTGAATTCTGCTTGTGAACGATCATATTTAATGACTTCAGGAAGATATTTAAGATTAGGAATAGTGTCATTGATTAAGAATTGAGACAATCCGGCTGCTGCTGCCTGTTTCTGCAGCTCATTTATACATTGTACCGACAGATCCTCCTCTTGCTGAGCCATAGCGACGGGTGAGAGAAAGAGAAAGAGTATAAAAAGAAAAATAAACGGATGGGTAGCTGTTTTTTTACTACCCCCTTCTTTAGAAGGGGGTAGTAAAAGAATGGAAATTGTAAACAAGGATCACCAGCAGTCTGAAGGAGTGCGGGCGCCCAGATGGTTAATGGTCAGCGGGGTGCAGCTAGTGCCTCTGGCGGTGTCTCCAGTCTGAATATTTTTCGCCACAGCCTGGATAGTAAACGTCGTTGTCGTGGCTGCGGTGGTGGAAAGATCATAGTTGCCACTGCCCGAAGCCACAGTATCTCCATCGCTGTTGATGCCGATGGTGTCGTTCGCATAGCCCAGATCCGAAAGGTCACCATAAGTCCTGTTTTCTATATAGTATTTCGTCTGCTGCTCAACAATATCAGCCAGTACGATCTTAGCGATAGTCCGTTTAGAACGCATTACATAAGACTGATAAGAGGGATAAGCGATCGCTCCCAGTATGCCGATAATGGCCACTACGATCATCAGCTCAACCAATGTAAAACCTTTCAGCCTGCCCACGATATTAACTCTCGTTTGTGTCACTTGTCCAAATCCTCTTCATTTTAATATATCTTCCCTGCCAAAGACGCCCGGCAAGGGAACTCCCGCCGATTACAACTCACTCCAGGAAACCTGTCCCGGCTTAAATAACGAGGACGGTTGAGCAGTGCTAGGCTCGACCACGCTGTTAGCCACAGCCCCCGGGATCCGGATAATTCTCCCGACATCAGAATCTCCCTCTTGAGGAGGATCTGAAACAACATCAAGCGTCTTGTCCCTGTAGTACTCAAAGATCGTATAGCTTTCACCTGTCGCCGGATTTAACACTGACTCATCATGATCGAGATAAGTGTCTTCGAGACGGCCATACTCATCCTCATGCGCACAAGGCCCATCCCAGTGCCAGAAGAGCGTTGATTCCCATAGCAGTCCGTCAGTAATGCCGGTGACATTGCCTGTATCCGCATCTGTCTCCAGAGTAAAGGCGTCACTGCCGTCGGCATCTACCTCCACTGCCCAGATGGTCAGGGCACCATTTCGCCACTCGCCATCAGTGGAGCGGATATTATCCTGCACACAACCAGTTTGCGTGGGGATCAACTTTTTGTTCACAAACGCATTTACATCAAAGTACATGCCAAGATTAATCAGTTGTGTTGTCCCCTCCGTACCTTCCAGTGTATAGACCGGCAAATCTGAAACGGGGGTGTTATCGTATTGTGTCACGATCGAGTATGTACCAACATTATCACTGATATAGTACTGATTGATCACCAGCCTGCCGCCTGGTGATTTGTCAGCGTTAACGATGATCAGTTTAAATTTCTGGGAGTTCGAGATGTCATCGGTGATCTCGTTCAGTGAATTGCTATGGAAGGCAAAATAATCAACCCCTTTCACATCATACTTATCATCGTATTCATGTTCATGAGCATCTGTGTGACCGTTGCCTATCGGGGAAATATCATCGGTCGTATCCACATCAAAATGTCCTCCGGACAGACCAGTGTCGCCCGAAGAGAAGTAGTCAAACTCTGCTACAGAATGCTGCACACGATTGACAAAGAAGGTACCTGAGTCTCCGTCAAGCACCGCCAGGGTCGGTGTGGACACCACAAGTCCAGTACCCTGCATCAAACCAGTCACCCGGGTTCTGGGATCGGTCATATCATAGACATCATTGCCATCAGTACCATCATTGCCATCTGTATTATCGTCCACGTTGAATGCACCATCTTCATTCATATCGTAGATAATGTGATCCGGTGCACCGCCAGTGAGAAAATTGAACTCATTCACCCAAATTTTACCACTCTGCGTGGGATCGATCGATGAGAAAATCACGTTGTTGCTGCGAATTTGCAACGGGGCCAACACACGTTCGCCACCCGACAGATCCACTACCCAGCCAGCCATTGTGTGAGGCACCGGTTCATTGGAGCTGGTTCTCACCGTAAAGCTTGTTTCGCCGGAGACATAGGTGCCGTCGTTCAAATACTGGACGACGATATTACCGGTAACCGAATCGGTGCTGAGAGTCAGCGGGGAACCATCAAGCCGGTCTCTCAAACCATAAACAGATTGTACTTGATCATTCGCAGGATCAGTTGAGGACAACATACGACCCGTTCCAATCAGAATAAGCAGTCCGCCATCGGTATGCCGCAGGACTTTTGGCGGCGTAGTAATCGGCTGGGAATCGGAATCACTGTCAATGAGGCTGGCAAAAGGAGTAATAGTAGTATCGGAAAAGGAGACCGCCCAGTCATCTTTGTCGGTACTCGAGAAATCAAAGCGCCAGACATGACCATCCAGATCCCCGGCATACACATAGTCGACGATGCCATCACGATTAGTATCCACCGCTGTCGGGCTGGAAAGGCCGTTGGGTGAAATGGTGCTTCCGCTGCCCGTGTTGATCTCCCTGATCAGCACCCCGGTCTGGGCATTTACCACAAACAGGCTGGCAGTGCCGGAGCCGGCCGTATCATCACTTGAGGTATTGCTGTAGCCATTACCGAAGATCACCGCCCACTGAAAAGAGGTGGCGGTTTTTACCTTCACCAGCAGCGGCCGGCTATAGCTGTAGCCCAGATTAGCCATACCGGTGGAATCATCGCTGATCTCCCACAGCAGCTTGCCTTTGAGGTTCGCATCGCTCGCAACAACCGTGTTGCTGATATCCAGGGCATAATAAGCCTGGCCGCCGGCACCCAGTCCACCGATCAATACCTTGTGTACAGAGTTGTCGGAGAAGACGATATCATCCACTACTATTTCTCCGTTAACATAATAACGGTGCCCGTCGTAATAGGCAGGTGATTTGAGATTATGCAGTTTGGGTATCACCTCACTGGGGATATAAGCGAAAACCTCTGCCCCGGTGGCGGCATTG
The DNA here is from genome assembly GCA_003645215.1 of Gammaproteobacteria bacterium. Lineage (GTDB taxonomy): Bacteria > Pseudomonadota > Gammaproteobacteria > Eutrophobiales > Eutrophobiaceae > SMWN01. The sequence continues at coordinate 95 of QNEM01000214.1, read as the reverse complement.
AAGACATGCAGCATGCCGTCATTGGCGCCGACATAGATTCTGTGCGCCCTGGCGGCTTTACCTGCTGCCCACACTGCATAGCCGTTATCTGTACG
>QNEM01000213.1 GCA_003645215.1 Gammaproteobacteria bacterium | reverse complement strand
TGACAGATCAGGAAACCAAATATCGACAACGTTATGTCGACCTGATTATGAATGAAGATACACGTAGAACATTTGCTATACGTTCAAGTGTTGTTGACTTTATCCGTAGTTATTTAAAGGACGATGGCTTCATCGAAGTTGAAACACCGATGATGCACGTGATCCCTGGTGGCGCAGCAGCAAGACCTTTTAACACGTATCACAATACCCTGGATATGGATTTGTTTTTACGTATTGCTCCTGAGTTATATCTGAAGCGTCTGGTTGTTGGTGGTATTGAAAGAGTCTTCGAGATTAACCGTAGTTTTCGGAACGAAGGTTTATCATCCAGGCATAATCCTGAATTTACCATGCTCGAGTTTTATCAGGCCTATGCAGATTATGAAGATCTGATGAATCTCACAGAAGACTTGTTGCGGAAACTGGTGGCAGAAGTGGCAGGTGGTACAAAAATTACATATCAGGAAGAAGAGTATGATTTGGGCCAGGCCTTCACCAGGATGACAGTAAAGGAATCAATCCTGAATTTTAACCCTGATATCAATGCGGCTGACCTGGAATCTCTGGAATCTGCCAGTGCCCTTGCTGAAAAACTGGGTATACATCTGGAACAGAATTATGGCCTTGGCAAGGTGCAGATAGAAATATTTGAGAAGACAGTGGAGTCGCGTTTGATGGCTCCAACATTTATTACCGCCTATCCCACTGAAGTTTCACCTTTGGCCCGCATGAATGATGATGACCCATTTGTCACCGATCGATTTGAGTTTTTTATTGGTGGACGAGAGATTGCCAATGGTTTCTCCGAACTAAATGATCCGGAAGATCAGGCAGAACGCTTCAAAAAACAGGTGGAAGATAAGGACGCAGGGGATGCCGAAGCCATGCATTTTGATGAAGATTACATTACTGCACTGGAATATGGCATGCCACCGACGGCGGGCGAAGGCATCGGTATAGACCGACTGGTCATGTTTTTGACTGATTCACCCACAATCAGAGACGTTATTTTATTTCCACACATGCGCCCCCAGGGTAAAGAAAACCAGGGAAAAGATAAGCAGAGCAAAGATAATTAGAGACATTCTAATCAGATTGTTGTATACAGCGCCCTGATTTATTTTTTTACTTGTGGACGGGAACTTCTCCTATATGCCTTAGTCCATGGGTTTAGGCTCTGGATTGAACAGGATTTCGCCGAAGATTTGTCGACGGGATGTATGTCAGGAAAGGCTTGATAATATTTGTATATCTATTTTTATGGAACCCGATTGTTTTGAAGTTCGGGGAATTTTGTTAACAACTTGAGAGGACTCCTCAAAATGTCTAAAGAAAGAAAATTAACACCAATTGCTGCAGCTCTTGGCGCAACTTTTGCTGTCTCATTAATTGCTAGCCCGATCACACAGGCAGCAGCAAATCCTTTTACCATGACAGATCATGGTGCCGGTTATATGGTTGCTGAAGGTGGCTGTGGCGATAAGAAAGCTGAAGGCTCATGCGGCGACAAGAAAGGCGAAGGTTCATGTGGCGATAAGAAAGCTGAAGGCTCAAGTGGTGACAAGAAAGCCGAAGGCAAATGTGGCGAAGGTAAGTGCGGCGATAAAAAGAAAGAAGAAGGCAAATGTGGCGAAGGTAAGTGCGGCGAAAATAAGTAATATTCCCGAGACTTCATCACATGTCTGAAACATATCCTGTACAGGGTGCAGGATTAGGTCTGCGGCGAGCCTTCATTGGCTCGCTTGCAGATGACATCCCCTCCCAAATAGATTTTATGGAAGTTGCACCGGAGAACTGGATCGATGTAGGAGGTGGTCTGGGACGCCAATTCCGGAAAATCTCAGAACAAATGCCGATGGTCTGTCACGGACTGTCTCTCAATATTGGTGGTCCAGCACCGCTGGATGAGCCATTTATAAAACGCGTTAAGCAATTTCTTGAAACACATAACATGCGTATTTATAGCGAACACCTTAGCTATTGTGCAGATGATGGTCATCTCTACGACCTGATGCCTATTCCCTTTACCGAAGAAGCTGTGCATTACGTCGCTGACAGAATCAAGCGTGTACAGGATATTATCGGGCAACGCATGGCGATGGAAAATGCATCTTATTACGCAGCCCCCGGTAAAGAGATGGAAGAAATAGATTTCGTTAATGCGGTACTGGAAGAGGCCGATTGCCTGTTCCATATTGATATCAATAATATTTATGTCAACAGCATCAATCATAAATACGATGCAGTGAAATTTCTGAAGGCATTGCCAGGCGATCGAATCGCTTATGCACATATTGCCGGTCATTATGTTGAAGCTGAAGATCTGCGAGTCGATACTCATGGTGCAGATGTTATTGACCCGGTCTGGAAGTTACTGGATGTTGCCTATGAACATTTTGGTGTGTTCCCGACCTTGCTGGAAAGAGATTTTAATATTCCTCCTATGGAAACCTTGTTGAAGGAAGTCGATACCATTCGTAACTATCAACTAAAGCATCAGGAAAATGATGACAACATCAAACAGCAACAAAGCTGAGAATTTTAAAGATGTGCAATATGCCTTTACCCGGCATATGCGCGATCCTGAAAGTAATCCCGCACCGGAAGGCATAGAAGATCGGCGTATTGGTGTCTATCGAGAGCTGGTCTATAACAACATAGAGGGATTTATTGCCAATAGCTTTCCTGTATTACGCAAGATTACAGCAGATGAACAATGGCATGATATGTTGCGTGATTATGTTTCTCGTCATCAGGCGCATACACCCTTGTTTCCAAGAATGCCGCTGGAATTTATACAGTATCTTGAAGATGAGCGTCACGGACACCCGGAAGATCCGGATTTCATGCTGGAGTTGGCCTCTTATGAATGGGCGGAAATAGCCGTATCTCTTGATACCAGGGAAATTGAACTGGATGGCGTTGATGTTGAGGGTGATTTGTTAACAGGTGTTCCGGTACTGAATCCCGTCATTATGCCCCATACCTATCAGTACCCGGTGCATCAAATCAGTCCTGACAATTTACCGGATGCCCCTCCTGAGTTACCGACTTATCTACTGGTTTACCGGCGCAAGGATGATGAAGTTGGATTTCTCGAGTTGAATCCGGTTTCTGCGCGGCTGATCGAATGTATTCAAAGTAATGTTGATAAAACAGGTCTACAACTTTTGGAAGGGATTGCCAAGGAACTTGATCATCCAGATCCGCAGGTCGTTATCAATGGCGGCCATGAAATTATGCAGGATATGCATAGCAAGGATATTCTCCTTGGTGTGATCTCTTAGGCCTGTTCCATATAAATAACAAAGGGGGATTGTATGTCTACAGCTATATGTATTGCCAATAAGGCACAGGATACCTTTGATAAAATACGTTTATACGTTTATACGTTGATTTTATCGGACCATTACTACTGAGAATTTATATTGTGCCTGTTTTCTGGGTAGCCAGTAATAATAAATTGAACCCATTTGATAGTGACAGTTCTCTCGATTCAGTGATCCAGTGGTTTGGAAATGCTGAATGGGGACTTGGTTTACCATTTCCAACACTAATGGCTTATATGGCCTGGGGCACTGAATATTTTGGTGCCATCTTGCTGGCTTTGGGACTGGCTACGCGCTGGATCTCAATTCCACTGATGTTCACCATGATCGTCGCCGCTGTGACTGTCCATTGGCAGAATGGCTGGCAGGCCGTACATGATCTGTCCAGTCCATATGCTTCTGCCAATGCAGGTGAAGCCATTGAAAGACTCAGTCGAGCAAAAGATATTTTAAAAGAGCATGGCAATTACGACTGGTTAACGGAATATGGAAATCTTATTGCTTCCAATAACGGCATTGAATGGGCGGCAACCTATTTCCTTATCTTGTTGGCACTGTTCGTTACCGGTGGTGGTAAATTCGTCAGTGTTGATTATTGGCTGGCAAAGAAATTCAGGCCTTGATAAAGAAATGATAAATGTTTAATGCACTATCTATTTATATTATCAACCATGATATTGTAGTATTCACCCTGTTTGTACAGGCAACAACAATCGGACCCTTAATACGAAAACTTGAGTTAGCATAGTCAATTCTGTTTTGAACACACAATCTAAATTCAAAATTCATT
>QNEM01000212.1 GCA_003645215.1 Gammaproteobacteria bacterium | reverse complement strand
CTTCGCGTTGATTTTTGCTAACCATCATGTCAATGAAATCAATGACGATGAGTCCACCCAGATCACGTAATCTTAATTGTCTGGCTATTTCTTCTGCAGCCTCCAGGTTTGTATTCAGTGCGGTTTCTTCAATATCACTGCCTTTGGTTGCACGTGCTGAGTTGATATCGATGCTTATCATGGCTTCGGTATGGTCAATGACCAATGCACCACCAGAAGGTAAACGCACTTCCCTGGAGAAGGCTGATTCGATCTGGCTTTCAATTTGATACCTTGTGAAAAGCGGATCATCTTCTTCATATAGTTTAAGTTTATGAAGATTATGCGGCATGACCTGTTCCATAAACTCCTGGCTGCGTTTATGAACTTCTTTGTCATCTACCCAGATTTCTGCGATATCAGTACGTAGATAGTCCCGAATCGCACGAATAATCACCTCACTTTCCTGATATATCAGGAACGGAGCAGGGCGATCTTTTTCGGCTTTATCGATGGCATCCCATAAGGTGGTGAGATAATCAGTATCCCACTGCAACTCTTCTTTGGATTTACCTATACCCGCTGTTCGGAGGATAAGTGCTGTATCATCAGGAATATCCAGCTGGCTCATGACTTCACGTGCTTCAGCACGATCAGCCCCTTCGATTTGACGTGAAATACCACCCGAACGAGGGTTGTTTGGCATGAGTACCAGGTATCGGCCTGCCAGACTGATCATGGTGGTCAGGGCCGCACCCTTATTGCCACGTTCTTCCTTTTCGATCTGAACGATAAATTCCTGTCCTTCATCGATCGCATCTTTAATATTAACGCGACCGCGCTGACCAGATTCAGGTTTCTTTTTGAACAGGCTGCGGGAAATTTCTTTTAAGGGTAAAAATCCATGACGATTGCCGCCATAATCGACAAATGCGGCTTCCAGGCTCGGTTCGATACGAACCACACGGCCTTTGTATATATTGGCTTTCTTCTGGGTTCGATTGGTGGATTCAATATCCAGATCGTATAATTTTTGGCCATCAACTAGCGCCACACGCATCTCTTCAGGCTGAGTTGCGTTAATCAGCATTCTCTTCATTTTCTTGTTCCTTTGTATGCGCTCTACCACTAGCGGTAGCAGACAGGGACTTCATCCTCTATCTGATGCAACGAATGTTTTACCGGGAACTACTACCAGTAAATATCCATCCGGCCGTTGGGAGCGCCTGTTACCACTCATATACTTTGCTTGAGTGATAATTAAACCATTATGTAATGAGGTCTGTTTTGTTACTTACCTTTAATTTGCCAACTCTGGCCAATCTGTAACTTCTCAAAAAAACCTCTGCTCGTTGGAATATTAAAGCCAGAATGTTAAATCAATCCGGTCAGGCATTTCGCGGGCATTCACTGGTTATGAAGGGATGGGGAGGCAAAATTATGCTTCATTTGCCATCAACACCACTGTTGCTACCGGCTTCACGACATCAGTAAAACGCTGTTTGTCACAATTAAATACCGCCTAAAATACTGTATGGCGGTTCAAAATATCCGAAAACGTCTGTATTCCAGCGACTAATATAACAATGTTGATATACTCCCGCAATTATGAAGGCAAAAAAAGTTGAGCGGCGCCAGGCTTCCTTCCTTACAATAGACGAAGAACACGCTGAAAGACGGCTGGATAACTACCTCATAGGCCATTTTGGCGACCTCCCCAAGACCCGAATCTATCAAATGATCAGAAAAGGCGAGGTACGGGTCAATAAAGGCAGAATTAAACAGAATTACCGCCTGCAGGCAGGTGATATGGTCAGAATTCCTCCTGTATACATTTTACCGCGGGAAAATCCCTCCAAACCACCAGAAAGCCTGTCTGAGTTGATCCGGAACAGTATTATTTATGAAGATGAGTATTTAATAGCCCTCAATAAACCTTCAAACATTGCGGTGCATAGTGGCAGTAATGTGCAATTTGGTGTGATAGAAATTCTGCGGGCGCAAAGACCTGATGCCCATTTTCTTGAACTGGTACATCGACTGGACAGGGCAACGTCCGGTTGTCTACTCATTGCAAAAGATCATAAAACACTGAGAGGAATGCATGACATATTAAAAAGCGGCGAGGTAAAGAAAATGTATCTCGCTCTTTTAAAGGGACGATTGATGAATACCCTGGAGACAGTCGATCTGCCACTAAGTAAAACAGGGACAACCTCAGGTGACAGGAAGGTAAGAGTTGATAAGGCAGGTAAACAGGCATTAACACATTTTCATTTGCTGGAACGTTTTAATGTTGCTTCACTTTGTCGTGTTGAACTGATGACGGGGAGAACGCATCAAATCAGGGTACATGCTCTCGCTATTGATCATCCCTTGGCCGGTGATGAAAAATATGGTGACTGGGAATTTAATCGTGCAATGAAAAAAACAGGACTGAAAAGATTGTTTCTACATGCACAGACATTATCTTTTGCAATGCCGGCTACAGGTAAACAGATTGAACTGACAGCAGAGTTACCGGATGAACTTCAACGATGTCTGGATAAATTGTCGTAGCATGTGTTGATTGTTATTAAATGAATGTGATTAATAATAAAAAGTACCAGTTACTGGTTTTTGATTGGGATGGCACCCTGGCTGATTCAGAAGCATGCATTATCGACGCAATGCAAATAGCCACAGCGGAAGCAGAATTGCCGAAGTGTAATGATGCGCAGATCCGGGATGTGATTGGGCTAAGTCTTGAAGGCGTAATTGAAGCACTGTTCCCTGAAGTTGAAATATCAATAAGAAACTCGGTTGCCGATAGATACCGTGAACATTATTTTTCAACATCAACAAGTCCTGTGCCTGTATTCGAAGGTGTTGTAGAAATCCTGGAAAAATTAAACCAGGAAAATTATTTTCTTGCCGTGGCCACAGGAAAAAGCAGAAGAGGGCTGGACAGATCGCTGAATGAAACAGGCCTGGATAAATATTTTCATACGACGCGTTGTGCGGATGAAACCATATCCAAACCGAACCCGCAGATGCTGATAGAAATTATAGATTATTTTGGTCTTGCAGCAGTGGATGCATTAATGATCGGTGACAGTGAGTACGATTTGCAAATGGCCAATAATGCCGGCACAGAATCAGTCGCGGTGAGCTATGGTGTTCACACTGCTGAACGACTGCAACAATGTGAACCATTGGGAATTATTCATAACATTACTGAATTATCAGATTATTTGTAGTTTGGGTATATACTAATTGCACAGTTAACAAAGGTTATTATTAAAAAATGAGTGAGCAACAAGACAACGACAAGCAATCGAAATTTGAGCAAGCACTGGTCAGTAAAATAGCAACAGAAGCCATTACCGAGCAACGCCGCGCGAGACGATGGGGCATATTTTTCAAGTTGTTTATGCTGGCTTATGTTTCGATATTCGCATTAATGTTTCTTGCAGATGGTTGGGATGGTGCCTCTATAAGAAAGGGGGAACACACCGCCATGGTTGATATCTCTGGTGTGATTTCAGCAGGGACACAGGCAAGTGCAGACAACATTGTCAGTGGCTTACGCGCTGCATTTGAAGATAAAAACACGGCAGGCATAATTTTACGAATTAATAGTCCTGGTGGTAGCCCGGTACAGGCAGGTTACGTTAATAACGAAATATACAGATTACGGGAAGAATATCCTGATATACCTTTTTATTCGGTGATAACCGATATGTGTGCTTCGGGAGGCTATTACATCGCCGCCGCTGCCGATGAGATCTATGCAGACAAGGCCAGTATTGTAGGCTCAATAGGCGTCATCATGTCCGGTTTCGGATTTGTCGATACCATAGACAAGCTGGGTGTTGAACGTCGATTATTACATGCAGGTGATAATAAAGGCTTCCTTGATCCATTTTCCCCCTTGAAGTTAGATGAAGTTGAACATGTTGAAACATTGTTAACGGATATTCATAAACAATTTATCGAAGTAGTGAAGAAAGGGCGTGGCGATAAACTGATCGATGATGAAAAGATTTTTTCAGGTCTGATCTGGACGGGTGAGCAATCCATAGAGCTAGGCCTTGTCGATGCACTCGGCAGCCCCGGTTATGTCGCCAGGGAAGTGATTGGTGCTGAAGATATTGTTGACTTTACCAAGCG
>QNEM01000211.1 GCA_003645215.1 Gammaproteobacteria bacterium | reverse complement strand
GGGAGTAGCATCTACGCACACCTGACCCTGGCCACTGGCGAGATACAATGCGAGGTTGGCATCCCATTGAAAGCGGTCATGTGCCGCCATTTGGTTGACAGTACAGTTTGTTGCCGTGCCGCCGGGGGTTGCTTGCGTACAACCGTTGTTTGCAGGGGCCTGGTAGTTTCCACCACCGTCGGTCTCATTGTAAGAGCCGACGTAGTTGCCAGCATCGGTGACAATCGCAAAGCGGTTGGCGCGCATACGGTCGGCCATCGCGTATGCCAGAATACTGGCCTGGCCTCGCATGAAAGCAAAATGGTTGAAGCGCAGGCTCTGGGCCTGCAGGCCGGCAAGGCCGAGTAGCCCGACGGACAGGATCAGCAGGGTAATCATAACCTCCAGGAGGCTGAAACCCATGCTGTTACCCATTCTGTTACGTTGTATTGCCATATTTATCTCGTCATCTAATATTAGTTATTAGCTACATGTAAAATCGGCGACTTCGACCCGACCCGTGGTGGAGATACTGATCTGGCGACCAATCTCTTCGGTACGATCATCACACAGTTCAAAAATACCGGGGGCAGCAGTCGGTGTGCCTGCTGCAGTGCCCGAACTCGAATAGGTGATGATCGTGTTAGTGTTATCGTTGGTCAAAATCATGCTGTCCTGCAGGGCATCACCGATGCGTAGCGTTCCGGCAGTCGCATGGGCCACCGTCCAACCATTGCTCCAATTACCGCCGCTGGCAGTGATGGTAGTTGAGGTGCCGCGCTTGACTGCTTCACTTCGTGTAAGATTCAGGGCCAGAATAAAATCATTGGCCTGGGTTGTAAGCCGGTTATTTTTAGTCATGGTCACAAAAGATGGGAAGGCCATCATTGACAGAATTCCTGCGACCGTCACGGTAATCATGAGTTCCAGAAATGTAAACCCGCGTTGTTGCTTTAGTATAGCCATAGGTTCTGCGTTTTTAGTGGATATATTCATACGTAGTGTATTTATAGCAAATATTCTGCACTTGTTTAGTCTTCTCGGACAAGTGGTATTTTAATACCGATAAACGGTAATCTATTGATATTTAATGAGAACAGGTTGGCATTCCAAAAATGGGCAAGAATGACTGCATCGTCGTAGGTGGTGGCATTATAGGCATGGCTACAGCCAGGGAACTGGCCCTGCGTGGGCTTAGGGTGAGCCTGTTTGATAAAGGCAAATTGGGCATGGAATCGAGCTGGGCAGCCGGGGGAATACTGTCTCCAATGCGACCCTGGTCAGAGAACCCGGGTTCATTTGAGTTATCACACCAGGGGAAGGCATGTTATGCAGGGTTTATCTCTGAGTTGAAACAACAAACTGGCATTGACCCGGAATACTATTGTTCAGGTTTGCTTATGATAAGTCAGGATGATGTTGGGAAGACGCTGCAATGGGCAAAAAACCATGAAATTCTGTTTGATGAAGAATACAAAAATTATCCTGTTAATATGCGTATTCCAGCAAAATCGATTTTTCTTGCAGAAATCGCCCAGGTAAGAGTCCCCAGGCTGTTAAAAGCATTGCATGCCAGTTTGCTGGATCTTCAGGTAAACATATTTGAAAATGCCGAGCTTGCAGATCTGGACAATACTCAAAATAATACTCAAGGCATCCTCCAATCAGTTACGATTTCAGGTAAAAAACATTACGCCGATAACTTTATCATTACCGCGGGTGCCTGGACTGAAAAGCTGCTGAAAAAAAATGATGCCCAGATTGAAATCGAACCTGTTCTTGGACAAATGCTTTGCCTGAAATTTCCAGAGCAGCGATTCGAGATGATGGTGCTGGATGGCGGGCATTATTTTATTCCCCGGAAGGATGGTCATATATTGATTGGTAGCACAATGGAGCATGTCGGCTTTAATAAAGAAACATCTGAGACTGCAAAGAACGAATTAATGGCATGGGCGCGTGAGCTTTGGCCTGATATTAGCGAGGCAAAATTCATTAAACACTGGTCTGGTTTGCGACCTGCAACTGAAAATGGAAAACCATATATTGGGCAACTGGAAAACTATGACAACGTATACATCAATGCCGGGCATTTCAGAAAAGGCATTTTGCAGGCCCCGGTCTGTGCCAGGATGATCTCTGAGATGATCTGTTAAACGATCCTGGAGTTAACGATCTGAAAATATTAAATCATCCGGTCTTATTGCTCAGGTCTTGCTTCAAGGTACTTAACAAACCCAGACAACCCTGCTCTATTAATCCATAGACTGTTTCAAAGCCATCCATTCCCTCACCATAAGGATCGGGAACTTCTGTGATTCCACTATTGACTGCGTAATCAAGCAATAATTTCAGCTTATCTCTGTTGTCTTTATCACACTCAGCTAACATATTTACCAGGTTGCTTTTGTCCATCGCCACAATGTAGTCATAATAATCGTAATCTCCCTTAACCACGCAACGTGCACGTAACTGACTGAGGTCGATACCATATTTTTCTGCGGTTTTTTGTGAAGAAAGATCCGGTGAGCTGCCAATATTCCATGAATGTGTCCCGGCAGAATCTACTTCAATCAGCTGTTCCAGCTGTTGTTCTTGAATCAGGGATAGAAACAGTCCATGCGCCGTAGGGGATCTGCAGATGTTACCCATACAGACGAAAAGCACTTTTGTCATCCTCATGCGCGTCATGTTCTAACTTTTATTTAATCAGCTTCGAGGAATATCTTTTTTGCCAGCTTGAAATCAGTCTTGCCGCTGCCCAGTGTTGGTATTTCATCAACAACTTTCACATCGGCAGGTATCATCAACGGGTTTACGCCTGCGTCCAGCATGGCCTTCTTTAACTCTGCAAGTTGAATATCACTGGTAATCATTAGTGCCACTTTTTCTCCCTTCTTTTCATCAGGTAAATTCACTGCAACAAGTTCCAGTTCAGGTTGGCCAAGAGAATCTCGAACAGATTCTTCTACAGCAGTCAGGCTAATCATTTCACCACCCAGTTTGGCAAAACGAGAGTAGCGGTCGACTATGGTCAGGAAACCATCTTCGTCCAGATGGCCTTTGTCTCCTGTTTTATACCAGCGTTTGCCATCGATCATAGTAATAACTTCACTGGTTTTTTCTTCGTCATCGAGGTATCCCAACATCACCTGGCTGCCACCAACAAGTATTAGTCCGTCTTCCCCTGTTTTTAATTCATCAAGTGTCCCTGGATCAACAATACGAAAACTTGAGCCTGGCAGTGGTAAACCTACTGTTCCCTGTTTATTGCCAAACTGGACTTGCCAATAATTAACATCGAGAGCATCAGGTATGTTGACACTGGCGACTGGTGTTGTTTCAGTTGCACCATAACCTTCATAAATATCCTTGTTAAATTTCAGTTTAAAGGCATCACGAACATCCGGATTGAGTTTTTCTGCACCAGCAACAACAATTCTTAATGATTCAAGCATTAAGGGATGAATGCGTTTGTTCTTAATATAAAGTCTGAGGAAGGTTGATGTGCTACATAAGAACGTTGCGCGATATTTGGCAATCGCTTTTGCAATATTAACTGTATCGGTGGGATCTGGATGACATATCATTGGAATGCCTTCGATCAATGGCATAAATGTAGTTACCGTGAGTCCAAAGGCATGAAATAGTGGCAAACTTGCCATGACAACATCTGTATCCTGTACGTTAAGCATGCCTGAAATCTGTTTCAGGTTGGCCATGATGTTACGATGACTCAGCACCACACCTTTAGGTAGACCCTCACTGCCGCTTGAAAATAATATTGCTGCAGGCGAATTAATACTGACTTTCTTGCAATAAAGAAGTTTTAGTAAGCCTGCGGGGAAAACCAGCACGAATATAAATGTCAGTAAACTTGTTATCTTGTTTATCTCAGGTTTAAGATCCTCCATATAGATTAGCTGGCTGTCTGGAAATGCGTCCCCAAGGTCTACGCCTTTTTTAGCCAGTTTTTCGATAAATTTGTGAGAGGTATAGATCGATTTAATGCCAGCTTTGGTCACCGATGCCTGCAAGGCTTCACGATTCGCAGTGAAATTCAGATTAACCACAGTTTTGCCCTGAAGGATGGCTGCCATATTGGCAATACTGCCTGCAATGCTGGTGGGTAATAAGAACCCTATGTTTTGTTCTGGAGAATAT
>QNEM01000210.1 GCA_003645215.1 Gammaproteobacteria bacterium | reverse complement strand
CATCCATTGATGATAAGTGTACTCTTTGTCAGTCATGCGTCACGGTTTGTCCCGGTAAGGCGCTGCATTCAGGTAACGGCGTACCACAGATACAATTTGTTGAAGCTAATTGCCTGCAGTGTGGTATGTGTACCAGAACCTGCCCGGAAAATGCTATTACTATTTCACCGCGTTTACTGTTTGATCGGGAGCAACGCAATCAGTCCAGAATTCTGCATGAAGAAGCTCCTTTTGAATGTATTTCCTGTGGTAAGCCGTTTGCTACTGCATCAGTAATAGAAACAATGCTGGTTAAATTGCAGTATCACAGCATGTTCCAGAGTGAGCGGGCGCGTAATCGTTTAAGAATGTGTGAAGACTGTCGAGTGGTCGATGTTGTCCAGGATGAGGACGCAATGGCTATACAAGATGAAAAGCCTGTCCATTAATATTAATATTAATGGATTGGTAATTTTACTCCCTATAAGTCATTTTTTTCTTTTTAAAACTGGCTTGTATATTGCTCTATATTAGATATCAGGAACCAGGATGATAACTCAAAGACAATCGGACTCAATAAGCTCAGCTTCAATAAGTCAGAATCAGAAAAATACTGTTGAAAAAGTTGTAGTTGAACCTGCAGCGACAATGAATGGTATTGCAGAAGAACAGCATTATCGTTCATCAGTATATAAAGTTCTGGCGGGATTATTGAGAACTGCACCTGACAATGATGCTCTGGAGCAGGTTTCAGCATTTGCCTCAATAGAACAGGAAGGTGATGAACTGGCGTTAGCTATGTCAATGCTGGGCTTATCAGCCAAAGCAAGTGATGCTGATGCAGTAGATGATGAATTTCATGCACTGTTTATTGGTCTGGGAAGAGGTGAGTTAATGCCTTATGCATCATGGTATCTCACCGGATTTCTGATGGAGAGGCCATTGAGTGTTTTAAGAGATGAGCTGGTTGCTCTGGGTTTTGAACGCAGTGAAAATGTTCATGAACCTGAGGATCATATCGCAGCCCTGTGTGAAGTCATGGCTATGATGATTGATGAGGGCTTTGCCATACATCAACAGGAAAACTTTTTTACTGCACATATGTCAAACTGGCTGGATCATTTCTTTAAAGATTTAAGTCAGGCAGAAGCAGCCGTTTTTTATCGTTCTGTGGGAAGATTTGGTCAGGCATTCAGTACATTTGAAAAACAGTATCTGACAATGCTTGTGTAGTATTAGTGGCATAAACTATATTCTTTAGATGAAAGCACCCCTTAGTGGAGGAGTAATAATGAACAAAGATATGAATCAATCTGTTGATACAAAGCGTAGAGAATTTATGCGTGATTCAATATCAGCAAGTGTTAGTGTAGCTGTTGTTGCTGCCGTGCCAGGGAGTGCCGCGGCTATGGAAGAAGAAACACCTGTGATTAAAAAACAGCAGGGATATCATCTGAGCAATCATATACTGGATTATTACAAATCGGCTGCAAGTTAATCAGAAGTCATTAACCAATAAATATTGATTGAATAATTTTTAGTAACATAAAATTTTAAAAAATATTGAGTCAATTTTATGTTACTCAAGAGGGGTAGGAAATGAAATTAAGAAAAGTATCTGAACAGGTTGTTGTGGAAGACGCACAAATTTCCCCTGAAAGTTATGCAAATATCTCAGATGGTGAAACTAATAAAAGAGTATCTACTGGTCAGGCTGTTACACGACGCACATTTTTACGAAATTCCGGTTTGATGGCTGGTGGTGCTACTGTTGCCAGCACCGGCTTTGGCCTGGGGATGATGAAAAAAGCCGAGGCTAAGGAAGTAGAAAAAGGTGCTACACAGCTGAAAAGAACTATCTGCTCACATTGTTCTGTTGGCTGCGGTATTATTGCTGAAGTACAAAATGGAGTATGGACAGGACAGGAACCTGCGTTTGATCACCCCTTTAATAAAGGGGGACACTGTGCCAAAGGTGCGGCGATAAGAGAGCATGGGCACGGTGAACGCCGGCTTAAATACCCGACCAAACTGGTTAATGGTAAATGGAAAAAGCTTTCCTGGGAACAGGCTATCAATGAAATCGGTGATAAGATGCTTGAAATTCGTCAGCAATCCGGTCCTGATTCCGTCTACTTCCTTGGTTCAGCCAAGCATAATAATGAACAGGCTTATCTGTTTAGAAAATTTGCCGCCATGTGGGGAACCAATAACGTCGATCATCAGGCGCGGATCTGTCATTCTACAACGGTTGCGGGTGTCGCTAATACCTGGGGCTATGGAGCAATGACTAACTCTTTTAATGATATTCATAATTCTCAGGCGGTTTTATTAATTGGCAGTAATCCGGCAGAGGCACATCCTGTGGCTTTGCAGCATATTATGAAAGCTAAAGAAGAAAACAATGCACCTATCATTGTTATCGACCCGCGTTTTACCAGAACCGCGGCCCATGCGGATCATTATCTGAAAATACGTCCCGGTACAGACGTGCCTATTGTCTGGGGTATGCTCTGGCACATTTTTGAAAACAAATGGGAAGACAAGGAGTTTATCCGTCAGCGTGTTTATGGTATGGATGATATTCGCCAGGAAGTGGCTAAATGGACGCCGGAAGAAGTAGAGAAAGTAACGGGCGTGCCTGAAAATCAAGTTTATGCTGTGGCTAAAGCCATGGCCAATCATCGACCTGGAACCTTTATCTGGTGTATGGGGGGGACTCAGCATACGGTGGGTAATAATAATACCCGTGCTTATTGTGTTTTCCAGATGGCGCTGGGCAATATGGGGGTCTCCGGAGGTGGTACTAATATCTTCCGTGGACATGACAACGTACAGGGTGCGACCGATCTGGGCGTGCTGGCTAATACCTTGCCGGGTTATTACGGTTTATCCTCCGGTGCATGGAAACACTGGTCATCGGTCTGGGGGCTGGATTATGACTGGATTAAGGGACAGTTTGACACGGGAAGTTATGAAAAGAAAAATGAGAAAGAGATTCATGTCATGAATACCAAAGGCATTCCAGTTTCCCGATGGATCGATGGTGTGCTGGAAGACAAAGGCAATGTCGCACAAAAAGATAACGTTCGAGGTATGATATTCTGGGGGCATGCACCCAATAGCCAGACCCGTGGTAAAGAAATGAAAAAGGCCATGGAAAAACTGGATATGCTGGTGGTGGTCGATCCCTATCCTACCGTTTCAGCGGTTATGCACGATAGAACTGATGGAGTTTATTTATTACCGGCGGCCACTCAGTTTGAAACTTATGGTTCCATTACCGCATCCAACCGTTCAATACAATGGCGTGATAAGGTCATCGAACCATTATTTGAGTCATCACCCGATCATACCATTATGTATAAGCTGGCAAAGAAGCTGAATGTTGCCGATCAAATGTTTAAAAATATCAAGGTAGAAAATGATGAACCCCTGATTGAAGATATTACCAGGGAATTAAATAATGGCTTATGGACTATTGGTTATACAGGACAAAGCCCTGAGCGGCTGAAAAAACATCAGAAAAACTGGGGACAGTTTGATTATACATCGCTTAAAGCAGAAGGTGGTCCCTGTGATGGTGACTACTATGGTATGCCATGGCCATGCTGGGGTACTGCCGAGATGAATCATCCCGGAACACCGAATCTTTATGATACCAGTAAGCCGGTCGCAGATGGTGGTTTGACTTTCCGTGCACGTTTCGGGGTTGAACGCAATGGTGTCAATCTGTTGGCAGAAAATTCATATGGCAAAGGATCAGAGATTAAAGACGGTTATCCGGAATTTTCAGACAAGCTGTTGAAAAAACTGGGCTGGTGGGATGATCTGACGGATGCAGAAAAGAAACTGGCCGAAGGCAAAAACTGGAAAACAGATCGTTCAGGCGGTATTCAGCGGGTGGCCATTAAACATGGCTGCTCACCTTTTGGTAATGCTAAGGCGAGAGCCATGGTCTGGACTTTCCCAGATCCGGTTCCTGTGCACAGAGAACCTTTGTATACCAGTCGCAGGGATTTGGTGGAGAAATATCCTACTTATGCGGACAGGAAATCTTTCTGGAGACTGCCTACTCGTTATGAATCAATTCAGGCCAAAGATTATTCCAAGGACTTCCCTATCATTTTAACTTCCGGTCGACTGGTGGAATATGAAGGGGGAGGGGATGAGACCCGAT
>QNEM01000209.1 GCA_003645215.1 Gammaproteobacteria bacterium | reverse complement strand
TGGTCGTCAGGTTGATAAATGGTTCACGGACAACAATTGTAGATTTATGTGTAGTCTTGACAATAGTAGCGCCTTACCTTAAAGTAAGGAAATGTGGTAATTGAGAAAAGTGAGGTAAAATATGCTAAGTTCAACCATAACAACCAAAGGTCAAGTCACGATCCCAAAGGATATCAGAAACATCCTCAATATCGGCAAAGGAGATAGAATTGAATTCTTAATAGATGCAAATGGTTCAGTTACAATTTTGCCCGTTACAACAGATATAAAAGTATTAAAAGGGTTAGTCCCAAAACCCCCAAAATATGTATCCCTGGATGATATGAAAAATGCCATTAGAGACCAAGGTGGCCGATCTTGATTGGGATTGACACAAATATACTCGTTCGCTACATCACTCAAGATGATGAATTACAATCTGGGGTTGCAACAGAATTTATTGAAAACTATTGTTCAAATGGCAATAAAATATTCGTTAACCACTTAGTTATCTGTGAACTGGTCTGGGTATTGAAAAAATGCTACAAATTATCCAAACCAAAAACAATCAATGTCATCGAACATATTCTTCAAATTTCACAATTCAGCATTGAAAATGCTCAAGTCATATGGCAAGCCTTAACAGATTACAAAAGAGGGTCAGCAGATTTTGCAGACTATGTAGTCGGACGCACTAATATCTTTAATAATTGTGAAAAAACAATAACTTTTGATAAAAAATCTAGTAAGTCAAGTGGGTTCTCACTGCTGTCAACGCGTAAAAACTAAAAGCAATATCAAGTATCTTACTCCGAGGAAAAATTGTACATGCAATTGGAACATTAATTCGTGCTAAATTTTGAACACCAAACTCCAAGTTGAGGCGTTTTTAGGTAGGGTTCGCTGCACTCAACCGCAACCTACGCAACTGAAAATTCAGGTATGAAGCAGTCCAACTTTTTCCTGATTTAAAACTGTGATATGAACTTTACTGTTTGTCTTCTACTCATGTACACAACGGACGTGAAGTGCATCTGTATCTGCTGTGTCTGCGGTGGTTCCGGCATCGAATTGCACGCTTATGTGGGTCGCCGTACTCGCAGTAGCGCTGCTCCAGTAGGGAAAATTAGTAAAGGACTGCAGGGAACCGCCAACTTCAACCAGAGTCTGTAATTCCGTATCAGTGGGCAGGCGCCAGTTATCAACGGTGGGTACGCCGTATGCCAAGGTGTCACAGAAGGTTTCAGCAGCACTTGAGGCTAAATCAACACCGTGGCTGTAGGTGGCCTCAATGTCGGGAATGAGCGCCGCAGCATAGGCAACAGTCGTTTTAGCAGCGTTATAGTTGCTGTTCTCATTCAGGCTGCCTGAACCGTCATTACGATGTAACCAGTTGCCATCCATGTCCATGTCCATGCGTTGAATTCCGTATCTGTTGTTGGCAGGATCCCATCAATATATTCCAATTCGCTGTCACAATCTGCTGCACAGGATGCGTGCGGTATCTCGTGGTCGACATCCTCCATATCGATACAGCGACCACAGGAATCAAGTATGTTCTGGCCATTCAAATCGCCCCCACAATCAAATCCACAGCTCAGGTTCCAGTCGTGATTTAATTCCAGGCCTTTACCGTAATCAATCTTTGGAATACGGCAGACTTCGCAGTAATCGAATACTTTACTGCTATTATAGTCAGCATTAAGAAGGGGAAGTGTTGGATCTTTAACGCCCAGGACATTGATGGCGGCGTCACCTGCAACATAACGGTATAGACCGTCACAATCAACTCGATCGGTACAATCGCTGCCATCTCCATCGCAGATACCACAAACATCAAAAATAGTTGCAGTACCCGTAGTCCAGGTGCCATTACAATTTTGCACAGCATCGTTTGTTGGGTCATCATCACAGGTGCCTTGAGCATCCTCGTAGGCTGTGCCACCTCAATCACCAGCACAATCCTGAACACAGGTGGTGTTGTCATTGCCGGGGATGGCATCTTTTACACCACAGTAATCAGTATAGACTCCTTCGCCTGGGCCAACTATGCCGTCATCTCCTGCATCAACATAGTTTCCGTCATCATCCGTGATACAGTTAGGTGGTGGGGTGCCCTGATAACAGGTGTTACAGGGATCAAGCTGGGAGGAACCGTTTGCCACACCGGCACAATCCACAATACAGAGCTCAACTGTCGCGTTGCCATTCTCGTCACCAACAAATAAGTTGTCGGGGGTGTTTCTGGATCCGCATCGTGATCAAAGGCCCAGATTTTAGCGATATTGTAGCCATATAGCGCCATGGGTAAAGTGTATCCATTCTCCTTGATTTCAGCAAGTCCGGTGGTCCAGAGGGCTATCAGCTGGCCGATATTCTCTTTAGGGAGCTTATTTAAAGCAGCAAGAGGGGTGGGTCTGGACATACGATTCAGACCATCGCTATAGGGGCGGGCAACACTGTTAGATGTGCCGGTGGCCTGCCAGTCACTGGCGGGGATGGTACTGGAAAGTTCCATGGCGCCGACAATGGTGTCATGGCCATAATAGGCCTTCGTGATGGTGTCGCTGCCGTAACTGTAGAAGTCACGGTCAAATATCCCGGCTGTCCCATGGCTGGGGTCGTCATTGGGAATAATAGAACCATCGGCACTGGGAATACCCTCAAAGATACCCCCACCCATATGACAGGAGCTGCAGAGCTGCATCATCTCTGCAGTCCCCATATCAAACCAGGATCTGTTGTCTACAGTACAAGGAGCATTGTGGTCACCACGTGTACTTTTACTCGCCAACTGGCGGTAAGATGTCGGTCACCAGGATCCGAACTGGCCGCTGGAAAGAAGGTGGCCATATATGTTGGCAAGGTATTTATAGCTTGTACCATCCTGGTTTCGCTGGACCAGGTATCGGAAACACCCATTCCGTCAAATCCAGGTTTGGCACCGTTCATAAAATGGTAGGCTTGGGTGATTGCATCGTAATCGTGACATTCGCCACAGGTCTCTTTGGGGCTGTAAGGAGGACCTGCAAGGTAGGTGATGGTTTCGCCTTTGGGGCCTGTTATTTCAATTTTGTTCCAGGAAGCTTATATACTTTGAAAATCATGGTTATTTAATAGGTCTCGTGACAAAAGATCTTATCTATGTGAAGCATTTCTATCCGTTGAAAGGTGTATTGAAAACTCTAGTATGAAAAGGGACGGATAGCTGGAATAGAGTTTTACGACGCTATTAAAAAAAGACCGGCAGCACATAATATGTGCTGCCGGTATGTATAGATAAGGTTGCTATGCTCAAGTGAGCATGGAGCAGGATTATTCTTTAGTAATGGTATACATCATTGAGTCATCTCCCCACGGTGTTGCCCCGCCAATAATTTCAAAATAGGCACTTCCTGAAGCTTCGGCAGTATAGGGTGCTAAGGTCTGATTTACAGTATTGTCCGGGTACCATTGTTGAACTACCTGGTTGGTTACATTATAAAGTCTAACACTCCAGTAGGAACCTGTCTCAGGGGCGCTAAATCGGAAATTGTAGGTTTCCCCCTGAACAACCTGAAAACTAAACCAGTCGGTATCATTCGCTGTCTGCTGTGCGCCTGATATGTCAGTTAACTGACACTGTCCGTGCAGT
Source organism: Gammaproteobacteria bacterium (assembly GCA_003645215.1). Lineage (GTDB taxonomy): Bacteria > Pseudomonadota > Gammaproteobacteria > Eutrophobiales > Eutrophobiaceae > SMWN01. The sequence goes on along the minus strand of QNEM01000209.1, from coordinate 564 downwards.
GAGTTGTGAGCGCTGAAGTCTATGACGGTGGTGTTTATAAACTGGGTGTTATTGTCTCGTTTTTCAGTGTTATAGGAAGTTGCACCATTGTTACGGACTGTCAGGGTGTAAGGGGCGTTGGTGTATGAGCTGTTACCGGTCTGGGTTCTGAGATCAGATACAACAAAAAAGTAATCCTTGTTTGTTTCTGGTAGATCCAGGTGCAGTTCTGTGCCATTTTTAACGGCTATGCGGGCAAGAGGCTCAGTCGTGGTATCTGCTTCCGGGTAAACGGTGAGAACCCTGGCCAGATCATCTACTGTGGAGCTAAAGGTAATTGTGGTACTGGTGAGGCTTGCTCCGTTGCGGACAACAAACCAGTCCTGATCATCTGCGTTCAGGGTGCTTGCATGAATGGCTGTGTCAAATGCCAGGGCATCGGCAGAATTCTTATCGTTATTCGGCTCACTTTCAGCAGGATCAGCTGCAGGGTTGTTATTGTTGGAATCAAAGGTAACCGTGTAGGGAATATCCATATAGGTAAATTCATTGCCGTTCCCCTTCATAACCAGATAAAAATTTGTG
>QNEM01000208.1 GCA_003645215.1 Gammaproteobacteria bacterium | reverse complement strand
AGGGTTACCGTTTTCATCAATACCCAACCAGGCGTTATTGCGACGTTCTTTTTCGCAGTCCGTAATCTCCTGGGTATTAATGTAGGGATTAAGGCGTGACTCAACACGGCCTGGTCGATCGATTCGACTGGAATCTATTTCGGTATAGCCTTCAGGTGTGTCTTCTCGCAGAAAGGCAGTTCCGCGAATGTCTGTAATGTCTTCAATAGATGTGCCATCTGCAAGTCTATGCGCCAGCTCGACGATGGCACGCTCGGCATTACCATAAAGCAGGATATCGGCTTGCGCATCAACCAGGATGGAACGTCGTACGCTGTCCTGCCAATAATCATAATGCGCAATGCGACGTAATGAGGCCTCGATACCACCAATCACGATGGGTATATCGTCATAGGCTTCACGCACACGTTGTGAATAAGCAAGTGTACAGCGGTCAGGACGTGAACCACCCTGCCCATCCGGTGTGTAGGCATCATCAGAACGTGGTTTACGATCCGCGGTGTAACGATTGATCATGGAATCCATGTTGCCGGCGGTAATACCAAAAAACAGTGTTGGCTTACCGAGTACCTCGATAGCATTTGTTGAATGCCAGTCCGGTTGCGCAATGATACCGACACGAAATCCCTGCTCTTCCAGAAGACGGCCAACAATAGCCATTCCGAACGACGGATGATCGACATAGGCATCACCCGTGATCAAAATAATGTCACAGGCATCCCAGCCAAGTGCTTCCATTTCCGACCTGGACATAGGTAAAAATGGCGCTGGGTCATAACACTCGGCCCAGAATTTCGGATAATTATAGAGTGAAGTAACGGCTTGAGATTGAATGTTCGCAGACATAATTGTTCCTGTGTGGCCGCGAATTCTACAGGAAAATAGTGATTTATGCCCTGTTAAGGTGCGTGTTCAGCCTGGCCAAGAATTTTAGTCATTAACTGAAACCGTCACATACAGTACATGCCCTGTACCAAAACCTTTTCAATATGGGGTTCACTTATGGTTCACACTACCTGAATCTGGCACAAAATATTGGCGCATAAAGTCTATTAATTGGCGTGTTATGCCAAGCATCAGCATGGCTTTGTCGACATAATCTTTATCGTAAAAATAGATGTCTACTGACATGGGAAGTATTGTAATGAAACAGAATCTGGCATCAGGTCTGGTCATTAGCGTTGATATCGTCGCCTGCTCATTAAGTAAGTGCTAAAATAGCAACGATACATAATTTATTAAAATAATATTAAGATTTTCAACCTAAATGGACACCAAGAAAGCAGTTAAAAAGCCTTTTATCAAAGTCATCCAGGAAATGTTCGAAAAGGATCTGGGTGAACTATTGGTATTACACAGAACGGATACAAAGGTATATCTGGGCCCACTAGTCCTGAAGGATGGAAGGGTTAGCGTCAAGGATGTGGGACTATTGCCAAACATCAAGGTAAGTGATGTGGATCCCTGTTTTGATAATGGTTTTCTGGGATGTGTCAGTCATTCCGAGGGGCAGGAATGGGATTGTTTATCTTTTCACGGTATGGAACTATGTGATTTACCAGTCAGTCTTAGCTCGACCGCACATAGTACGTTGGCCTCTGCCGGAAATGATTATGGCGAAAATCTCAGCGATTTCATGGGCAGTGTCTATAGAGGATTCAAGTTGATGCTGGACAACCAATTCATTCCTATCCTGCTATTAAGGAATATTCACACTAAAACAGGAGAGAGTGGCATGGCCGTGACTGATTTAAGGATGATGTCGATGGATGTTTCCATGATAAGAAACCTGAATCATGTGGTAAGGGAATCAGTAGAAAAACATCTGAGTTCTGGAGTGGATGATGTAGAAATTCACGATGATCAGTTCGCAGAGCTGTTTGGTGATTTCATTAAAAATGAATAAGGTATCGGGGTAATTAAATTACAATTACTCTGTTCTCTTTTATTTCATTTGAACCCATATATTTAATACGCTTCCAGCAAGCCATCATGTAGTTGATAGGTTTTGTCCATTTTCTCAGCCAGACTCTGATTATGCGTCACCATAATAAAACTTGTGCCAACATCCTGTTTTAACTCCAGCATTAATTCAAAAACCTGATCCGCCGTTTTTTCGTCCAGATTACCCGTAGGTTCATCGGCAAGAATACATTCTGGCCGAGTCACCATTGCTCGGGCTATGGCCGCACGTTGTCGTTCACCGCCGGATAATTCTCCAGGCTTATGTTGCAGGCGATCGCCCAGCCCCACTTTCTCCAATAATTCACTTGCTGACCTTGCTGCTGTATCCGCATCACAGTTATCCGAAATTAATAGTGGCATAGCGACATTTTCCAGGGCAGTAAATTCTGGCAACAGATGATGAAATTGATAGATAAAGCCCAGTGATTCATTACGTAATTTTCCGCGCTCTGCATCTGTAAGTGATGTGGTATTTTTACCAACAATAGATATTTCACCTTTGTTGGGTAAATCCAGGCCACCCAGTAAATGTAGCAGCGTACTTTTACCTGAGCCTGATGTTCCCATGATGGCGATACTCTCACCGCGTGATACTTGCAGATTGATGCCACGCAAGACATCGACATGCAAATCCCCTTCTGCAAAGGATTTATGCAGATCAACACATGAAATAACTGGTTCACTCATAACAGCATCACTCATACCTTAACGCCTCAGCAGGTTGAGTATGCGCTGCCCTCAATGCGGGATAGATTGTCGCCAGTATGCAGAAAATGAACGACACAATACTGATGGTAATCACATCGCTCCAGTGCATGTCCGAAGGTAGATCACTGATGTAATAAATATCTGGCGACAGGAATTTCAGCCCCAGCATATTCTCTATGGCAGGAATAATGGTTTCTACATTTGACGCCAACCATATGCCACTAATCACGCCAAACAAGATACCAACAACACCAATCAAGGTGCCCTGGATCATAAAGATTGCCAGAATACTTTTAGGACTGATGCCAATGGTCCTGAGAACAGCTATATCTGCCTGTTTGTCGGTGACGGTCATGACCAATGTTGAAATAATATTAAATGCAGCCACCGCGACAATAAGCGTGAGGATAAAAAACATCACGGTTTTTTCAGTTTTTAAAGCGCGGAAAAAATTTGCATGTCTTTGCGTCCAGTCCTGCACCCAGAAATAACCGGGTAATTGCGCAACCACATCCCTGCTGACCGTTGGCGCGGTAAGGATATTATCCGTTTTCAGGCGTAAGCCTGTGGGTCCGTCCTTGCGAAATAATCGCATGGCATCATCCATATGGATCAATGCCAGGGCACTATCAAATTCATGCATGCCGATCTCGAAGATACCCACCACCGTAAAGCGTTTTAACCTGGGCAGGATGCCTGCAGGTGTAATATTTATCTGTGGGGCAACCAATGTCACTTTATCACCGACAGTGACGCCTAGTGCACGAGCAAGTTCTTTTCCGAGTATTATGTCAAACTTTCCTGCCACCAGACTTGAGAAATCACCCAATATCATTCTATCTGCAATCACAGAAACCTTGATCTCTTCTTCTGGCAGAATGCCTCTGATGATGGTGCCATTGACACTTTTAGCATGAGTTAACATGCCTTCTGCATGAAAATAAGGTGCCACACCGGTAATTCCGGGATGATGCTCTACTTCTTCAGCCAGCATTTTCCAGTTTGAAAGAGATTTGCCTCGCTCAACAATCGTGGCATGAGATGCCATACCCAGTATCCTGTCGGTCAGCTCTTTTTCAAAACCATTCATGACGGACAATACGGTAATCAATGCCATCACGCCCAGACCAACACCTAGCATAGATGTCAGGGAGATGAATGATATAAAATGATTGCGTCTCTTGGCCCTTACGTAACGCAGTCCAATAAAGACTTCGACAGGTTTAAACATGAGCGGCATTATATACTCAAACTATCTGGAAACGCAGGTTTGCTAATGAAACATGGGAGCAAAATAAAATTTTTTATATATCGAAGGATCACACTTGAAATTACTTGCAATTGATACTGCCACTGAAGCCTGTTCTGCCGCGCTACACATTGACGGTGTGACGACAAGCAGATATGAAGTCGCACCTCGCAGACATGCTGAACTCATCCTGACCATGGTCGATGAACTGCTTGCTGAGTCATCATTATCACTCTCACAGCTCGATGCCCTGGCATTT
>QNEM01000207.1 GCA_003645215.1 Gammaproteobacteria bacterium | reverse complement strand
TCAGCATTAATCTTCACTACCGGTGCTGTGCTTTGAGCAATGGCAGTATCAGGATCTTTCAGACCATGTCCGGTTAGGGCACAAACGATGGTACTACCTTCCGGTATTTTTCCAGACTCAATATCACGCATTGCACCGGCCAGCGATGTTGCTGAAGCTGGTTCACAAAAGATACCTTCATTTTCTGCCAGAAGTTTTTGTGCAGCCAGAATTTCTTCATCATCACATTCATCAAACCAGCCACCAGATTCCTTATTCACAACCCATGCATTATCCCAGGACTGTGGATGACCAATACGAATGGCTGTGGCAACAGTTTCCGGATCATCGACCATTGCTCCGCGCATGAACGGTGCAGAACCACTGGCCTGATAACCTACCATCTTTGGTTTGGGTCCTGAAAGCGGACCACCTGCATAACGACAATGTCCATCACACAAACTACAGGCATCGGTAACATGTCCACAGTCATCTGCTGCGTATTCACTATAACCGATCCAGTGCGCGGTAATATTGCCGGCATTACCTACGGGTAAACAATGAAAATCAGGTGCCCTTTCCAGTTCTTCTACAATTTCAAAGGCGGCTGTCTTCTGACCTTGCAGACGATATGGATTGATTGAATTAACAATAGTCACAGGTGCTTCACTGGCAACTTCTTTGACCAGGCGCATACCATCATCAAAGTTGCCCTTGACCTGAAGAATCACAGCACCTTCCATCATCGCCTGGGCTAATTTACCCTGGGCAATCTTGCCCTCAGGGATCAATACAAAGGCGGTGATGCCGGCACGCGCCGCATAAGCTGCGGCAGAGGCTGATGTATTACCCGTAGAGGCACAGATGATCGCCTTTGATCCTTCTTCAACAGCCTTGGTCACAGCCATGGTCATACCACGATCCTTGAACGAACCTGTGGGATTCAGACCTTCGTACTTGACATAGATATCAATATCCTTGCCCATTGAGCGAGGAATATTATTTAATTTAATCAATGGTGTGTTGCCCTCGCCCAGGCTGATAATGCGTGTATCGTCACTGATTGGTAAGCGATCACGATAGCGTTCTATCAATCCAGTGTATCTTTGACGGAAGCTCATTCTGAGTTTCCGTGAAGAGTGAAGAGTGAAGAGTGAAATGTATCGTTCATAGTTATAATTTTTTAATTAGATTTCTTAGCATTCCTGTTTCATTACTGATTTTTTGAATCATCTCATTTTTAGAGTCATCTTTGATTAATTTCAAATCTGAAGATATCTCAAGTTGGGTTTCCAGTTCAGCACAGGAACCAAGGGCAATATATAAAAACTGCCTGTACTCCTTATTATGATATCGGTTGAACCCCTCTGCAATATTAGATGGAATCGATACCGCCGCTCTCCTCATTTGCGAAACTAGTCCATAAGTTTCTGACTTCGGGAATTCTCCTGTTAATTGGTAAATATCTGTAACAATACTTTTACCTAGTTTCCAAACCTCTAAATCCCTGAAGTTTTTAATCGTCATTATTACTCTCCCTGTCTTAAAAACCTATCATCCCTCACTTATTACTCTTTACACTTCACCTTTCACCCTTAACACTTCACTCCAACGTCTCCATACGGATACGTGTGATGTCTCCGTCTACTAGATCAAGCGCGTTAATTTTTGTGATGGCTTCATTCATGTTCTTTTCCTGCACACGTTGTGTCAGGAAAATGATCGGCACATGTGTTGCGCCGGCTTCAGGTTCTTTTTGTAGAATGGCTTCGATACTGATGCCTGAATCTCCGAGAATTTTCGTGACTTCAGCCAGCACACCCGGGCGATCGATAGCCTGCATGCGTAAATAATAAGCCGTCTCCACTTCTTCCATGGGTAATATCGGCATGTCCGATAATTCGCCAGGCTGGAATGCCAGATGTGGCACACGATTTTCAGGATCGCTGGTCAAGGCACGAACGATATCTATGATATCGGCAACCACGGCAGAGGCGGTTGGTTCGGAACCCGCACCAGCACCATAATAAAGTGTCGGACCGACAGCATCACCTTTGACCAATACAGCATTCATCACACCATCAACATTGGCAATCAGTCGACGATGTGGAATCAAGGTTGGATGCACGCGCATCTCAATCCCGTTATCTGTCTTACGTGTAATACCTAAATGTTTAATCCGATAACCCAGCTCAGAGGCATAAACAACATCCTGCTGTTCAATCTTGCCGATACCTTCGATATAGGTTTTATCAAACTGCAGCGGAATACCAAAAGCAATCGACCCGATGATGGTCAGCTTATGCGCGGCATCGATACCTTCAACATCAAATGTCGGGTCCGCCTCTGCATAACCGAGTTCCTGGGCTTCTTTTAATACATCGTCAAAATCTCTGCCCTTCTCGCGCATCTCGGTCAGGATAAAATTACCGGTACCATTGATAATGCCTGCGGCCCACTGGATCTGATTGGCGGCCAGGCCTTCACGCATAGCTTTTATGATCGGGATACCACCGGCAACCGCAGCTTCAAATGCAACAGTCACACCCTTCTCCTGGGCAGCTGCAAAGATCTCATTACCATGCATGGCAATCAAGGCCTTGTTTGCGGTAACAACATGCTTGCCGTTATTAATTGCTTCTAAAACCAGTTCCTTCGCGGGGGAGTAACCGCCGATGAGTTCTATGACTATTTCTACTTCGGGATCATTAACAACGGCGAAGGCATCATCAGAAATCTTTTCAATATTATCCAGGCCTGTAATTGCATCTGCATTGTATTCTTTTGCAGCTGCATGACTGATCTGAATGCCACGTCCGGCCCTACGTGCGATCTCTTCAGCGTTGCGGCTTAACACACTGACAGTGCCGCCACCGACTGTACCCAAACCTAACAACCCTACTTTAACTGGTTTCATTCTCTAAATTATCTCTTGCTTATTTGTTTGCAGAAGCCGCTGATGGAACATCATCTTGCAGCATCGCTTGTATGCCACGCATGGCCTTATTGGTTCTTTCATCATCTTCAATCAAGGCAAAACGAACATATTTATCACCATACTCACCAAAACCTACACCGGGTGAGACAGCAATCTTTGCGTCGTTCAATAGCTTCTTGGAAAATTCCAGTGAACCCATGTGTTGGAATTGCTCAGGAATTTCAGCCCAGACAAACATGGTGGCTTTCGGTCTTTCAACCTTCCATCCAGCTGCATTCAGACCATCACACAAAACATTTCTTCGATGTTGATACATACTGCAAATATCACTGACACATTGCTGGTCTTCTTCCAGTGCCGCGACCGCTGCGATCTGAATCGGTGCGAACAAACCATAATCCAGGTAGGACTTCATTCTGGTCAAGGCATTCACCAGTGTCTTGTTCCCGACCATGAAACCGACGCGCCAACCCGGCATATTGTAGCTCTTGGATAGTGAGAAAAATTCTACTGCGATATCTTTAGCGCCAGGGACTTCCAGGATCGAAGGTGCTTTATATCCATCAAATACGATATCAGCATACGCCAAATCCTGGATCACCCAGATACCATGTTCTTTTGCTATGGCGATGACATGTTCAAAAAAATTTAAATCAACACATTGTGCAGTCGGGTTACTTGGAAAATTGATCAATAACATCTTTGGCTTTGGTAAAGCGTTCTTGATAGATCTTTCCAGCTCTTCGAAAAAATCGACATCCGGACCAATCGGCACGTGGTGCACATCTGCACCAGCAATAATAAAACCATAAGGATGGATTGGGTAAGAAGGGTTTGGTACCAGTACAGTGTCACCTTTATCCACAACAGCCATGGCCAGATGCGCCAGGCCTTCTTTCGAACCTATGGTAACGATCGCTTCTGTTTCAGGATCCAGATCAATGTCATAACGTTTTTTGTACCAGTTGCAGATTGCTTCACGTAGTGGCGTGATCCCGCGTGACAGGGAATATCGATGCATCTCTTCGTGCCTGGACGCTTCGACCATTGCTTCAATGATGTGCTTAGGCGTAGGCTGGTCCGGATTACCCATCCCGAAATCGACGATATCCTCGCCGCGTTGGCGCGCTTCCATCTTCAAATCATTAACAATATTGAAGACGTAAGGTGGTAACCGTTGTATTCTTGAAAATTCTTCGTTCAACTGACAATCCATCTACTTACTGAAAAAAAGCGTGCAAGTATACGGCATACAAGGGATAGAGTCATATCC
>QNEM01000206.1 GCA_003645215.1 Gammaproteobacteria bacterium | reverse complement strand
CCAATGGTAACCACATCACCAATACGAATCGGTCTTTCAAAGAGAATAATTATTCCACAGATAAAGTTGGCGATGATCTCTTGCAGCCCAAAGCCTATGCCCACACTGAGTGCAGCAACCAGCCACTGGATCTTTGTCCAGCTAATACCTATTAGATTTGATATCCAGAGTATGCCGATAAGTATCAGCGCGTAATTGATCAGGGTCTTGATAGTAAACCGACTACCGGGTGAAATATCCAGTCTTTGTAACAGGACTATTTCCAGTAGTGCCGGTAGTTTTCGAACAGCCATATAAATGATAAATGTAACGAGCAAAGCAAATATAATATTACCGAGGGTAACCGGAGAAAATTTTTCTTCGCCATCGATTATCTCCAGACGATTCCAGAGGCTAATGTTGTCGAGCAGGGTAAATGCCGGCATGACATTGGACCAGATTTCCCATAATCCCCAGAATGCCATGATCATAATGAATACATTTAACAACTCACGACTGTCTTCACCAATAGCGGCGAGATCTATTTCCGGTTCTTCTGCTATATCTCCGAATTCTTCTGATATAGCTTTTATCTCCGGGTCTTCCTGTTCCATGAGTTTTTGCTGTGATTCAGCACGTCGTTCCAATGCCGCCTTCAGGGCGAGTCTACGATGATTAATATACAGCCACCGCAGCAACAATTGTTGTAACAGGAGAACACCTGTCATGAAGATGATAGTCAAAATCAGTGCAGTCCCAAGCACGAGTGTTCCATAGATATATCCAAGCAAGGAAAATAAGATCAGGGCTGATGACAAAGCTGTCAGTGAAAATCGCGTGAACTGGGCCAGTTTCCAACCTGACGACTGGATACCTTGCAAGAAAAGGGGTGAAACAACACCATTGATCGGATCGAATATCCGGTATATTAAAATGGAGTTAATGCCCCAGAAGGAAATAAATAAAAGCAAACCGAGACTACCACCAAGGCTTTCATCGTCGAGTCTGATCATTAATACCAACAGGAATAACAGTATGCTGGTGACTATGGTAAAGCGGTTAATGACGGATCGTAGTAATTGTAAACTTGCTTCAGGCCAACGGAAGTGAGAATCAGCCAATCCTTTTTCTCTACAGATAGTGCTCAGGAGTTTAAAATAAAACCAGTATAGGGCGAAGATAAGCAATGCCCTGGCCAGGGCTTTTGTATGTAGTGTGGCTTCGTCAATATTCTGGATCTCCCATCCAGCCATGCCTGCAATCATGAAAATGGGCAGAGCCAGGAGAACTGAAAGTAACAGGGCCTCTATTGTATAGCCCAGACGGTCACGGCTAGGCTTATGGGTATTGATACTGGTATTCTCGATCATCTGCTGGATACTGTTTTGTTTTACCTTGATCAGGCCAGCGATGAGCAGGGCCAGGATAAACCAGATCGATTCAGACAGTTTTTTTATGATCGCAAGACTGTTGTTAAGCCATGGCTTTAAGTCGAGTAATTTTCTTACATCATCAGGAATGGATGTAAGCAGGCCAAGTCCGACAATGCGGCTACTTTTAACCCATATCAACCTTTCGTCCAGTAATTTTTTATAGGTGCCAACGGTATCCTGCATCTGTTGGTAGGTTGCTACCATTTCGTCAAGTGTACGAATATAAGTAATTTCCAGTTCAAGCGCCCGTTGTAATAATATTTGTCTCGTTTCTATAAGGGGCCCTATTTCTTTTCTTATCTGTTCATGCTCCTGCTGTTTATAGGGTTGCAGTAGTTCCGTTACGTATTGTTCACCCTGTTTCAATTCTTTTTTCTCATCCCGATGCTGCAGCTGTGCCAGCATCATATCGGCAATTTCGTTGTTAAAATCCCCTACGAGACGTGAATATTCAGATGTGCTGGGTAATTTTCTTCTTTTCTTTAACAGAACATTACCCAGGTTCTGGCTAAAACCGGCAACCTCAATTTGTTTCTGGGTTCTTTTTAAATCTTCCTGGAACAATACATTGCTTTTGCTCAAAGAACGATTGGAAGCAATGATCGCATCCAGCTTCTCTGCTATTGATGATGCGTAAATACTGAGATCGGCATTTGCCTTTGCCATTTTCAGAACGGCTTTATGAGCGGATTCTTCATCAGAGGATTCAATTCCCTCCAATGTCTTTTCTGCTTCACTCAATGCTTCCTGGGCTTCAGTTTTTCTTCGCACACTGATAATGCTTTCAATGAAATCGATGTCCTTTTCAATCAGAGACAAATTAAATCGGGTCTCCTCTGTTTTTGCCTGGAGTAGTTCTAATCTCATAGGTTGGCTGAGCAACCGTTGATCCAGCATCTTGATCTCTGTTCTCAGGGAATCATACTCACTCAACATTAACCAGGTTCTGGATTCCAGAATGACAGGATCTGTTTCTGATGTTGAAAGAGATTCATATTCTATTTCCAGTTCATGTTGTCTTTGTTGTGCACTGATCAAACGTTTTCTGGCAATACCAGGCAGGTCAAACTCATCGCTCTGTCTGTTTTTCAGGTCATCCAACTTGGCCCTGACAGCTGCAAAATTGGCTTTTTCCGTAACCAGTATCTGATCGAGCTCGCTTAACGGCCTTTTATTATATTCACCTGTTTTATCTTTCCGTAGTTTTAGTCTTCTTTTCTCCAGTGCCTTTAGAATTTCCCCTGCCTGATCTCGGGCATTTTTCCTGGCGTTCTTAAATAACTGTATGGAATTCTGGTTGGATATTGTTTGTTCGAGGTAGGAGATGGTTTTACGGTTGATCTCAATGAGCTTTGCCCTGGCATCGGCATCCATCGTGGTAGAAGCCTCTATTTCCTTTATCTTGGCTTCTACCTTGTTTACTGTGATCTCGTGTCCGTACAGCGTTGACAGATCTTCAGCGTTGACATTTGTATGAGCAATGCCAATAACAACAAGCAGGGACACTAACCGGGCAAAGTTAGTCATAATTGTGAACACCTTTCTAGAATCCTTTGAAGTGCTGGAGATTCTAGCACTATATAGTGTCATACAAAATTAATTGTCTGAACGTTATATATGAACTACTGATCAAGACTATCTAATAGGTATTATTATTTTATACTTGATTAATTGCCATCAGGATTTTTCAATATCATTTCACATATAATATCGATGTCTTCAGGCTTGCTAAAATAATTTCCCTGTCCATAGGTACATCCTGTTGATGCAATAATATTTTCCTGTTCAACGGTTTCAATGCCTTCTGCAACGGTCGACATAGTAAAATTCCTGGCCATATCAACTATTGTTTCGACAAGTATTTTGGCACGTTCTTCTTTTTCCACATCCTGAATAAAAGACATGTCTATTTTTAGTGTCTTGATTGGATAACGACGTATATAACTAAGAGAGGAATAGCCTGTCCCAAAATCGTCTATGACTATTTCAAAGCCTTCATCTGCAAGTTTAAATAATGTATCTACCCCCGTTTCATGATCTGATATTAATATATTTTCAGTTATTTCAAGCTGAACCATGGATGGGTCTATAGAATACCTATCCACAACTTTCATAAGTGAATCGAAGAAATCAGATTTTCTAAATTGCCTTGCCGAAACATTTACAGCCAATTTTATTTTTTCATTTGTTGTTTCATAAAGATATTTTATATCATGCAGCGCTCGTTCAAACACCCACTCGCCAATAGGCGAAATCAAGCCACAATCTTCAGCTATAGGAATAAAATTCATTGGCGCAATATTGCCAAGCTCTTTACTTTTCCAGCGGAGCAGAGCTTCTACACTGATTATTTTTTTATTCTTTAGTGAATATATAGGCTGATAGTCAAGATAAAATTCATCTCGTTCTATAGCGCTGTATAACAATGATTTTAATTCTGAGCGTCGTTTTGATTGCAGGTTCAGTTCTTCTGTATAAAAGTGATAATTATTACGCCCAAGTGATTTGGCCCTGTACATGGCAATATCAGCATATCTAAGCAGGGCAGTATGTTCCTTACCATTCTCTGGAATTATGACAATTCCTATACTTGTACCAATGACAATATCTTTTCCATCAATTAAAAAAGGCAGGTTAAATGATTGATGTATCTTTGATGCAATAATCTCTGCATCATTTGCATTTGCGATATTATTGAGAAGCATACAAAATTCATCTCCTCCAAACCTGGAGACAGTATCATTCTCACGTATATTTTCTGTGAGTCTTTTAGCAACCTGAACCAGCAATAGATCCCCGATGTGATG
>QNEM01000205.1 GCA_003645215.1 Gammaproteobacteria bacterium | reverse complement strand
CTGATCTGTCTGGATCTGATCTTTCTGGGCCTGATCACGAGTTTGCTCCTCAGCTTGCACCTCGTTTCCTGGTAATGGTTTATCTGACATTTATAAAATATTCCTGGCGATAATACACTATCTATATTCAAGACCCATGGCTTGCCTGACTTCAATTATGGTCTCTCTGGCAACTTCTCTTGCCGCCTCACAGCCGTCGCTAATAATACCACGTACCGTCTCGGTATCTTCCTGATATTCTTTGGCTCGTTCACGGATGGGGGACTGTTCTTTCAGGATAGAATCAATTAATGGTCCCTTACAATCCAGACAGCCAATACCAGCAGTTCGGCATCCTGTCTGTACCCAGTCCTTTGTTTCATCATTGGAATAGACTTCATGCAGACTCCAGACAGGGCATTTATTTGGGTCTCCCGGATCATCACGACGCACACGATTAGTATCCGTCGGCATTTTTTTAATTTTTTCCTCCACGCTGGCAGGGTTTTCACGCAAGGAAATCGTGTTGCCATAGGATTTGGACATCTTTTGTCCATCCAGACCTAATAGTTTTGATGCTGGTGCTAACAGTGCCTGCGGCTCTGGCAAGATGACTTTGCCACCACCCTCCAGATAGCCAATTAAACGTTCCCTGTCACCAATACTGATGTTCTGTTGTCCCTCAATCAGTGCCCTGGCCTTTTCAAGAGCCTGAGCATCGCCCTGCTCCTGATAATTCTTGCGTAAATCCTGATACAGGCGGTTGTTCTTTTTACCCATCTTTTTGGCAGCGGCTTCTGCCTTTTCTTCAAATCCTGTTTCTCTGCCATAGAGAAAATTAAACCGTCGTGCAACTTCTCTCGAGAGTTCAACGTGTGCAACCTGATCTTCGCCGACCGGGACATTCCCCGCCTTGTAGATCAGGATATCCGCAGTCTGTAACAGGGGATAGCCCAGAAAACCATAGGTGGTCAGATCCTTATTATTGAGTTTTTCCTGCTGGTCTTTATAACTTGGCACCCGTTCAAGCCAGCTTAGTGGTGTGCACATTGAAAGCAGTAGATGTAATTCTGCATGTTCCGGTACGCGAGACTGAATAAAAATCTTGGCGGCACCCGGATCAACACCGACAGCCAACCAGTCAATGACCATATCCCAGACGCTTTCCGAGATAATATGTGGGTCTTCGTATTCAGTAGTTAATGCATGCCAATCTGCAACAAAGAAAAAGCATTCATATTCGTTTTGTAGGGTTAGCCAGTTTTTGAGTACACCGTGATAATGGCCAAGATGCAGTTGCCCTGTCGGCCTCATACCGGACAGAACTCTCTGATTTGCAGTACTGCTCAAGAAAAGATCCTCATGATTAAAATTCAGGCGCGTAGTATACCTACGTTTAATAAGCCAAACTACCTGGAAGTGCAGGCTTCAGAGTAGTTTGGCTTATAGACCTACAGCAGAAATATCCCCCATTCCTTCACGGACAAGCACGGCCTGGCCATCTGCCAGATCAACAACTGTCGTTGCGTCCATACCACAGGCGCCACCATCGATGACCAGATCAATCTGTCCGCATAATCTATCTGCGATTTCTTCTGGATCGGTCATTGGATCATTGTCTCCAGGCAATATCAAACTGGTACTGAGCATCGGCTCACCCAATTCCTCCAGCAAATCGAGAATAATCTGGTTATCCGGGACCCGAACCCCTATGGTTTTACGCTTCGGATGTTGTAAGCGCTTTGGTACATCTCGAGTTGCCACCAATAAAAAAGTATAGGGTCCCGGTGTTGCTGCCTTCATCAGGCGGAAAGACGAGTTATGCACCTTGGCATAAATGCCTATCTCAGAAAGGTCTCGGCACAATAAGGTTAAATTATGTTTCTTATCCAGGCTCCTGATCCTCTGAATTTTTTCCAGGGCCGTCTTATCGCCAATATGGCAGCCCAGGGCATAACAGGAATCAGTGGGATACACCACGACGCCGCCATCACGCACAATCGAAGCCGCAGACTGGATCAGGCGTTTTTGCGGATTTTCTGAATGAATTTCAAAAACCTGTGTCATAAATAATCCTGGCCGTAATAGTCTGGGCTATATTTTTTCGATATGATTGCAGCATTAATCTTACTAAAAGAGCGTATATTACCTTTATGAAATTTTTGTTCGACTTTTTTCCAATCCTGGCCTTCTTTATCGCCTTCAAAGTAACAGGCGACTCAGAGTCAGGGATATATACGGCCACGGCCGTCCTCATGGCTGCCAGTTTCATACAGATAACCGTTTACTGGTTGATGTACAGGCGCTTTGAAAACATGCATCTTATTACACTTGGGGTTGTATTGTTATTCGGTGGCGCGACTTTGCTGCTACATGACGAAAGGTTTATCCAATGGAAACCTACCGTCGTACTATGGATTTTTGCACTAGTGGCACTAGGTAGCCAATTCATCGGTCAAAAAAATGTATTTCAAAGAATGATTCATTATTCAGATGAAAGAATAACTGCACCTGAGTTTGTCTGGTTTAGATTAAACATTGGTCTGGTGGTTTTTTTCTTCCTTCTTGGAATCGCAAATATCTATGTTGCCTACAATTTTGACAGGGCAATCTGGGTAGACTTCAAGGTCTTCGGTATCACTATTTTAAATTTAATCTTCATGGGTGGTGCCATGTTTTATATGTTTCAGCATGCAGACATCCCGGAAGATATGTTACCGAAAGATCAAGACGCCAATACAGAGGAGTAGTTATAGATGTTTTACGCGGTTATAAGTCAAGATGTAGAAGACAGTCTGGAAAAAAGAATGGGTGTGCGTGCAGACCATATTGCGCGACTAAAGGCACTGCAGGATGAAGGGCGCATTCTTATTGCTGGGCCGCACCCCGCAATTGATAGTGAAGATCCTGGTCCAGCCGGCTTCACAGGAAGCTTGATCGTTGCTGAATTTAACTCTCTGGAAGATGCACAAACATGGGCTGATGCAGATCCTTATATCGCTGCTGGCGTTTATGAAAAAGTGATTGTGAAACCTTTTAAAAAGGTTTTTTAAATTTATATGGATCGTATTGCTGAAATCAAGGCACGACTTAAGCGTGAGTTATCTCCCAGCCATGTCAATATTATTGACGAGTCACATTTGCATGCCGGGCATGCAGGTGCAGCCAGTGGTGCGGGTCATTTCAATGTCACTGTTGTCTCGGAAATATTTGCAGGACAGTCACCTGTTCAACGTCACCGCATGGTCTACGCAGCCATTGGCGATTTGATGCAAACAGAAATTCATGCCTTGAGCATCAATGCCCAGATTCCAGACGACCAAGAAACAGATAACAGAGCTCCGGAAGAAACTTGATCAACCCACAAACGACTAAACCATTTCTTAAATGGCCAGGGGGTAAATATCGCCTGACGAATAGAATCAATAAAAAACTGGCTAAGGGAAAACGGCTGGTTGAGCCTTTTGTCGGTTCTGGTGCTGTGTTTCTGAACACGAATTATGATAAATACCTGCTGGCCGATACCAATCAAGACCTGATTAATCTCTACCAACATCTACAGTCTGAGGGAATAGATTTTATCGAATACTGCAAAACCTTCTTTGTGAAAAAAAATAACAATGAAGATCAGTATTATAAATTCAGAGAAGAATTTAACACCAGCAAAGATAGCCGATTGAAATCAGCCCTGTTTCTATATTTGAATCGACATGGTTATAACGGACTATGTCGTTATAACGCCAAAGGTGGATTTAACACACCATTTGGGCGATACCATCGACCCTATTTCCCCAAAGATGAGATGTTAAATTTTCACCAAAAATCTCAAGATGCCGAATTTATCTGTGCTGGTTTTTCGGAAACCATGCAACAAGTCGCAAAACATGATGTCGTTTATTGCGATCCACCTTACGTGCCATTGAGTAAAACAGCCAACTTTACTGCTTACGCGGCAGCTGGATTCAATTGGGAAGATCAAATTTCATTGGCTGACTGGGCAAGTAAACTGTCGGCAAAAGGAATTCAGGTAGTGATCTCAAACCACAACACCCCAACGGCCAGGGAACTCTATCTCGAGGCAGGCGCGAAAATGGAGAAATTCAAGGTCAGACGCACCATAAGCTGCAATCCAGGAGAAAGAAACCTGGTTGGAGAGTTACTCGCTGTCTTTGGGTAAACCCCAACAGTCAGAACAATCTCAAATATCTATTTATCACATCTAATTATCAGGCCGCTGCTGATGAATATTGTGT
>QNEM01000204.1 GCA_003645215.1 Gammaproteobacteria bacterium | reverse complement strand
TACTCCTATACAGCCAAGCGAACTACCATCTCAACTTCCTGCTTATTTGATTAATGTCAAACCAGAGTTAAGGATTGATGGTCAGGTGGTTGCAACAGGTGAAATCACAGGGCTCGGTGATACTAATATCTTCAATATGACCTTCTCTAGTCCATCTCATGGTTCTGATCAGATCACCAACCTTATTGATGCCGGTGTGTATCAAGCAATTGGTTTGAACTTGGGGCAAATCAGCGGGGATCAATTATCATCTCTCAAGGCTGAGTTGGAAGAAACTAAAGCTAAACTCGAGGCCCGAATAGTTGGGGGTCTGACTAAAGATGATTTGGTTGGGGATTTTTTGAATACGATTGCACTTACTTATCATGCAGAATTTAACACAAAAAACTTCATAACCTCTCGATCAATAGGGGTTAATATAGCCACCCTTCCATCTGAAACTGTGTTTTCAACAAACCTTAAGGTCCTTACACTTTTTGGGATACCTCGTTACGCCAGTTCTAGTGGATATGCCATGGATGCTGATCGTCTTGTAAATGTGGTAATTGCTAAAGACGGAAAGGATGAGAAGGAAACAGCATTTATGCTTCGTAGCGGCACGACATCCTCTGCATTAGAGCATCAAGTTCCTGAGCAATTCTTCTCAACGACTGACAGCCCTGTCGAGGGCATTAGTGCAGTCAAAGCATTACAGCTAGCCAATGAGTTTAAAATTCCAATTTACAAAATCACACACCAGAATTTCACATCGGTGATGCCACAATTGCAGCTTGATAAGCAAGTGAAAGACGATATTCAAAATGCTGTCAATTCAGGCAAAGAAGTTACTGTTTCTAAAACAAATATAAATTTCAATGGGTGGAATGGCTGTGGTTATATTATTCTAAACCCGGAAACAGGTGCTGCGGGCTATCTGTTGAGTGGAGGAATAAATGGGGGATTAGAGGAAGATCCTAATGCTAGCAGAAAAGATGCTATCTTCTTTGTGTCAATAATGGCCTCGGTGGTTAGCATACTTGTGTTTGGCCCGTTGCTCGGGCTTTTTGTCACACTCTTAATAGCTGCTGCTGTAACTGCTGCGGTAAAATATTTAGATGGGGACTTGTCGTCAATAACACCCAAAGACGTTCTGAAATATGTCGCAGATGTCGTTGTTTGGACGGCTATCGGGGCAGGAATCGCAGCTTTAGCTATTTCTGGGGCACCGTTCCTATTGGTATTGCTCACTATATTGTTACTTTTATTCCCTGTTGCGATATTGGACTATATATTCATTAATACGTTTCTCATATATAAAAGATACTTGGAGTATGTATAAATGGTTATTTTATATTACATAATAGGCATATCATTATATGCGGCTTGCGAAATATTCTCTGTTCCAAACAGGAAGAAAAAAATTAAAGATCAGATCTATGATTATGGAATATTTGCCATGCAACCCTTGACGGGCAGAAAAGCTGTATGTTTAGGGACCTTTGCGATATATTTTTTACGTGTTGGAATTGTCATATACATTCTTCTCGGTATTTATATCTTCTGGTGGTAAAAGCGTGAGTGGGATTCAAACATCTAGTTGCCAACCAGCATTAGATAATGCCCCTTAAGAGGGTTGATTCTGGCCGCTACCTCTAGACATGATTATCTGTTTTCATCCCCAGTAACCAATTTAAAATCCGGGCTCGCCTGTCAACTACGGTGATCTCCAGATTTGATTACATATGCCTTCTTAATTCAGACAAGACAAAACCCCTGTCTATATGGATGAGGTAAAGAAGACAGACGCTCAAAATTTTTCAGTTCTGAATTTTCGCATCAGATAGGAACTGGTATTTTATCGGCTAACACTGGAATCAATCTTAACCTGACGGGGTATCGATTAGAACTGATCTTGATCCGACAGAATATAGGTCTATTTGGCTACCCAGTTCGATAATTTATATAGGGTACCAATCTGTAAGCCAGTTACCTTTTCAGTACGTATCTGACTCGCCCATCTGTTTCTGTTGAGCAAGGGTTTCGTTCTCGAGAAGTTCAGTCCATTTCTCCAATGCCTCCTGAATCTGATCGTCATACTGGTATCGATTATAAATTGCAGTTACGCCATTCAGTGTATGATTCAACACCCGGCCAATCACCTCATTTGAATATCCCAGTCTAGCCAATCCAGTAGCAGCAGTTCGTCTTAAATCATGGGGCCTGAAGTTTTCAATAATCCCATTGCCAACAAAGCATCGATTCAAAGCATGAGCCAGTGATGTTGTGTTGACAGGTTGACCTTTCTTCGGAGATTCAATCACATATTCATTCTTGCCCTGGCCAATCAATTCCAGAGCTACCAATCTGCAAGCCAGTTACCTAATCAGTACGCATCTGTCTCGCCCATCTCTGTCTGTTCAGCAAGAATCTCATTCTCAAGTAAGTCAGCCCATTTCTCCAATGCTTCCCGAACCTGATCATCATATCGATATCGATTATAAACAGCAGTGACTCCTTGAAAAGTATGATTCAATACCCGGCCAATTACTTCATTCGAAAATCCCAGTCTAGCCAATCCCGTTGCCGCAGTTCGCCTCAAGTCGTGCGGTCGAAAATCTTCGATATTCATATGCTCAATACCTCTACGATTCAAAGCATGAGCCAGTGACGTTGTATTAACAGGTTGACCTTTCTTCGGGGACTCAATGACATATTCTTGATTACCATTCCCGATCAATTCCAATGCAAGGTTTGATAGATAGATTCTATGCGTTTTGCCATTTTTAACCTTGCTTCCTGGCATGGTCCACCAGTGGCCATCAATCTCTGCCCTCTGCATATGAGCAATTTCACCAGGTCGTTGAGCAGTCACCAGTATCAGCTTCAACGCCCGTTTGATTCTGTCGTCCATATCGCTGATATCAAGACCAAACCAGAAGTCTAGAATTTCATCATCATTCAATATCCGATCACGAGTTCTGTTCTTAGCCAGTTGTTTAATGCCATTAACAGGGGAGTATTCAAGCAAGTCTCTTTCAACGGCAAAGTTGTACATCTTCTTGATCAGCCTGAGTACATTGTTTGAAGCAATCGGAGCACCTCTATCATAAATACCCTCCAGCAAAAGAATGATGTCACGTTTTCTGATGTCTGCTGCTAATCGACCTTCCCATTTTGAAATGATTTCAACTTTCAATAATCGTTCATCTTCTCTCCAGCTCTTTTTCCTCGGTTTCGCCCACTTGGTCAGATATTCATCCGATAACTGCTCTACAGTTAATTGTGGGTTAGTATCGGCATCTTCTGCCAAAGGGTTGATTCCCTTATCCACTGAATACTGATGTTCTCTTGCTCTACGTCTGGCATCATCAATTGAGACCGCTGGATATTTACCCAGGTCAATCCAAAGTTGTTTTCCCTGCCATCGAAAAGCAAGTTGCCACTTCCGCATACCTTTGGGTGAGATAATGATATAGAGGCCGTTGCCCTCAGTTTTAAGCTTCCGACCCCTTTCCGGTAATGGAATATTCATAATCATTTTGTCGGTGAATCGAGACAACGAACAACTCCGAGCAATTAAGCAATACATTTGGCAATGACTAACACTAAAACAGACAAAATGATGATATGGGAACGTCACTAAAGATGCAATAGGCGAGTTATATTAGATACTTAAGTGATTCTTTTAATCAGATGGTCGTGGGTTCGATCCCCCCCCGGCTCACCATTTTTAATTCCGCACCCGGTAGTGATATACTGTCGGGTGCGGAAATGTTTTAACCTTGGAACTACGGTTTCCAGGTTTTACGTCCCTATCGTCTAGCCTGGCCCAGGACACCGCCCTTTCACGGCGGCGACGGAGGTTCAAATCCTCCTGGGGACACCAAACTGCTGAAGGGTCATCTTCTGTAATGAGAAGGTGGCCCTTTTTCTGTTTCGGATGCGGTGATGGGTGATGCTGTCTGGTGGGATAAGTGAGGGATGTTGTCTGTTTGGCAATAGCTTTGGCAATGGTGGATACTGTCTTGGCATAAGTCGGGGAGTGGGACTAAAAAAGTCATAGCTTTGATTTCAAATACCTCAATTCTTCAGTAACACCCAGAATTGCAAACTTCTCCTTATAAATTTGTTCAAAAATCAAAAGGCTACAGAGACCTACTTGTGCTGTGGATTTTATGGCATGCATATGAACATCTGTTCCACCAGAAAGGTAGTCTTGCTTATATGTACTTTTTGACTCATCGTGTTTTATCTCAAGGCTACTCGTCACAGC
>QNEM01000203.1 GCA_003645215.1 Gammaproteobacteria bacterium | reverse complement strand
GGTTACAGTGTTTGAAGAAAGACAGTATTAAATGGCATCATCATCACTTCAAGGAAACAATGTCGTTGTTGCATGACGATATAATATCTCAATCTTTCGTGTGAATTCGTGGGGATCCTTCAGGGCCGGAGTGAATTAATGCCGTGAGCGTATAGAGAGCAAAAACGGTCACTCAATCTTCTTTTATTTTATGATCATCAGGTAATGGAAAGATTTTTACTTTTTTAACTGCGTTATCTACCACCTGTGTGATCTCAAAGGTATAACCATTGATACGCAGGCTGGTGCCAGCTTCCGGTATATCTTCAAGATGTTCAAGAATGACTCCATTAATCGTTTTAGGTCCTTTGGTTGGTAATTCCCAGTCTAGTTGTTTGTTGATTTCTCGAAGGGTAGTTCCGCCATCAACAAAGAAGGAGCCGTCTTCCTGTGGCTGGATATCCTGATTAAATGTTTGTAAGTCGGTAGTAAATTCACCAATGATTTCCTCGAGGATATCATCCAGTGTCACCATCCCCTGAAGAACACCATATTCATCTACGACCAGGCCTATACGACGTTTTTGTTGCTGAAATTTAAGCATCTGCGTATGCAATGGGGTGCCTTCAGGCAGGTAGTAAGGTTCGATGGTAAGCTTTTCCAACTCAGCGATATTAAATTCTTTAACCCTGCCTAGTATTCTCAGTACTCGTCTGACGTGCAGCATGCCCACAATATTATCTATATTTTCACGATAAACGATCAGGCGGGTATGCTGGCAGTGTGTCAGTTGTTCGAGTATGTCTGCAATGGAATCATCAAGGTCAATACCATCCAGCTCATTCCTTGGCACCATGATGTCATCGACAGTAACTTTCTCCAACTCCAGTATGCCAAGTAGCATATCCTGGTGGTTACTCGATATCGCAGCTCCTGCTTCATGTACGATTGACCTGAGTTCATCCTGGCTTAAGGGTGCCTCTTGCATATTTTTAGTATTGATACCAAAAGGGATCAATAATGTATTGCTTATCTTGTTGATAACAAAAACGATGGGATAACATAGTTTCAGTAACGGCGTAAGAATATAGGCCGAAGGAAAAGCAATTTTCTCGGGTCGTATAGCGGCAAAGGTTTTTGGTGCGGTTTCGGCAAAGATAATAAAAATAATTGCGATAATGAACGGTGAAGCCGCAACACCATAATCTCCCCACAGGCGAAAACCAATGACCGTCGCAATGGCGGCAGCCAGAAAATTAACCACATTATTACCAAACAGGATAACGCCAATCAGGCGGTCGGGTTTCTCAAGAAGTTTACTGACCAGTATGGCCGCTCGATTTTTGTCTTTAACCAGGTGACGCAGTCTGTATTTGTTGAGAGCCATCATGCCAGTCTCGGAACTGGAGAAGAAGGCGGAGAGAACAATCAATACAAACAGAACAATGAATAGTACTGACAGGGGGATGGTATCCAAAAAATGGGCGACCTCGAATTAAAAAGATAAGCTATTGTGGCGCAGTACCTTGGGGTGTCAAGAAAAAGATAGGAAAATAAGGTGTTTAGACGCGTCCCAGGATCAATTCCAGCACCAGTTTTGAGCCAAAAAATGCCAATACCAGTATGCCGAAACCACCCAGAGTCCAGCGGATCAACTTTTGTCCCCGCCAGCCATTGTACCAGCGTCCCCAGAGAAGAACGGCAAACACCAGCCATGATAGAAGTGACAGGACTGTCTTGTGAATGAGATGCTGGGCAAAAATATCATGGATAAACATGAACCCTGTCGCCAGACTCAGGCTCAGTATAAAAAAGCCAACGGCAATGATACGAATTAACAGGTCTTCCATGATCTGCATAGGAGGCAGAATGTTCATAATCACCGTAGGATGCTTGTGACTTAATTGATATTCCTGAAATGCCAGTAACGCCGCCTGGAATGCAGCAACGGTGAGTAAACTATAGGCAATAATCGAGAGCAGGATATGCATCTTCAAGCCCATGACAGCAGATTCGGCCAGAATACGATGGCTTGGGAAGAATAATATGAGCAAGAGTCCAAGCGCTGCCAGCGGAAAGAAAATAACCAGTAAATTTTCTACGGGTTTACGGATTGCGACCAGCAAAACCATCATTGCGATGATCCAGCTAATCAGTGCCCATGTGTTGGAAAAACCCAGATCAAGGCCACCACTCACGAACACAGCATTATTGAGTAGAATACCGTTCAGGATAAGTGCGATTGCACCCACACTGAAAGCCTGAATTTTAGCCTGTTGGCGTGGGGCATCTTCACTGGCGTATATAAGCACTCCTAACCTGCTTGCAGCCAGAAGGTAGAAAATAAACGCAATGATACCTAGTATCGTATCCATAAATTATCAAATTCAAATCAATTAATCCGACCATGATTGCATATTTAAAGGTGTCATTGAAGTACAAAAAATGTTTTATGAAAGGTGGTTGAGATGGTTCATATAGAAGCGAGATTTTAGTCTAATCACCTTCTGTCATTCCGAATGAATGTTCATCTTATCCATTCGATAATCGATATGAGGAATCCTGTTTTTCCTAAAGGCAAGATTTCTTACCCTACCGGGATTCGAAATGACAAATTAGTGAGGATCGGCCTGATTCCTGCTAGAATTCTCCGCCCATGATGTATCAATTAAATATCATGGAAATCACAGATAATATTCACGAGAAAATAACCAGATTATGTTCGATACTCTTTCTGAACGTCTTGCCAGGACGATAAAAGACCTTAAAGGTCAGGGTCGCCTGACGGAAGACAATATATCCGCAGCCATGCGTGAAGTGCGCATGGCATTACTCGAGGCCGATGTCGCCTTGCCCGTCACCCGTGATTTTATCGAGCATGTACGTGAACGTGCGCTGGGACAGGATGTCATGACCAGCCTGACACCCGGACAGGCGGTGGTAAAGATCGTTGAAGAAGAACTCATTTCACTTATGGGTGAAGTGAACACCGCTCTAAATTTCAATACCCAGCCACCAGCCGTCATCATGATGGCCGGTTTACAAGGTGCAGGTAAAACAACGACCGTTGCTAAGCTTGCTAGACTACTTACTGAAAAAGAGAAAAAGAAAATTCTGGTAGTCAGTTGTGATGTCTATCGTCCTGCAGCTATTGAACAGCTAAAAGTTCTGGCAAACGAAATCAATGTTGAATTCTATCCAACTGAGAACAATCAAAAACCTGTTGATATTGCCAAAGAAGTTCTGGATTATGCGCGCAAACAAAATTTTGATGGTTTGATTGTTGATACTGCAGGGCGTCTGCACATTGATAATGAAATGATGGAAGAAATCAAACAGCTACAGTCTGTTTTAACGCCTTCAGACATATTGTTTGTTGTCGACAGCATGATGGGACAGGATGCTGTGAATGCAGCCAAGGCATTTGATGAAGCCCTGCCGTTGACGGGTGTTGTGTTAACCAAGACAGATGGTGATGCACGTGGTGGTGCCGCGCTTTCTGTACGCCATGTCACCGGCAAACCCATCAAGTTCATGGGTACCGGAGAAAAGACTTCTGAATTTACAGCCTTTCACCCACAGCGTATGGCCTCACGTATTCTGGGTATGGGCGATGTACTGAGTCTGATTGAAGAGGTTCAGGAAAAAACAGATCTAAAGAAGGCTGAGAAACTTGCGAAGAAAATTAAAAAAGGCAGAGGATTTAGCCTTGAAGATTTTCGTGATCAATTACAACAGATGCGTGGCATGGGTGGTATGGCGAGCATAATGGATAAATTACCAGGCATGGGGGGCATGCCTGCAAATGTAAATGCCCAGGTTGGTGACCAACAATTTATCAAGCTTGAGTCGATTATCAATTCAATGACACCTCATGAGCGAAGAATACCTGCAGTGATCAATGGCTCACGTAAGCGAAGAATCGCTGCTGGATCAGGGACTCAAATTCAGGATGTGAATCGCCTGTTAAAACAGTTCAAGCAAATGCAGAAGATGATGAAAAAAATGTCAGGCAAGGGTGGCATGAAGAAAATGATGCGCGGCCTTGGTGGTATGGGTGGTGGTGGAATGCCTCCCGGAGGAATGCCACCTGGCGGCGGCATGCCATTCTAAAAGTCCTGTAGCGGGATAATAATCAGTTAAATCAATAATTTACCTTAAAGCATATTAAAAGTCTTCAAATCTAATCTTCCATATGAAAGAGAAAACCATTTATCATCAGGGTTCGGACTGATCTGCCCCTAGAAAAACGGATAGTTTTTCAGGCAACATGTTGAACCTGATATTCAAAGTCTACTGGACTCTTATAGTCGATACCAGAGTGTCGTCTGACTCGGTTGT
>QNEM01000202.1 GCA_003645215.1 Gammaproteobacteria bacterium | reverse complement strand
TCTCCTCATGTATCATATGAGTCCCTTGAGTACCCGTGTTGGTTACCAATATTACCAAGTACAAAATATCTACAGGAAGACTAAAAAGTAAATGAGTTATCAGGTTCTGGCACGTAAATGGCGGCCCAAAACATTCGAAGATATGGTCGGACAAAGCCATGTATTACAGGCGCTGACTAACGCGTTAGATAATGATCGTTTGCATCATGCCTATTTATTTACTGGAACTCGCGGTGTAGGCAAGACGACCCTCGCACGTATTCTTGCCAAATGTCTGAATTGTGAGCAGGGCGTTAGCTCTACTCCTTGTGGTGAATGTTCTGCCTGTGTGAGTATTGACGAAGGTCGTTTTGTGGATCTGATTGAAGTTGATGCTGCCTCAAGGGCCAAGGTCGATGAAACTCGTGATCTTATGGACAACGTTCAATATGCGCCAAGTGTTGGCCGTTATAAAGTTTATCTAATCGATGAAGTACATATGTTTTCCGGGCATAGTTTTAATGCACTGCTAAAGACCCTGGAAGAGCCACCTCCACATGTTAAATTTCTACTGGCAACAACCGAGTCGAAAAAAATTCCGGTAACAATATTGTCACGCTGTTTGCAATTCAACCTTAAACATTTGAGCGCTGAACAAATTGAAACACAACTCGAGAAAGTCCTTGAATCAGAAGCAGTAGAAAGTGATGCAATATCAAGAAGCCTTATTTCAAAGTCGGCGGATGGCAGCTTGCGTGATGCATTGAGTTTACTGGATCAGGCAATTGCCTATGGAGATGGTCGTTTACAGGAAGCGCAGGTCAGGACCATGCTGGGAACGATCGATAGCCTGGAGTTGAATGAATTACTTGAGGCCCTGGTATCAGGCGATGCACAGGCTGTGCTTCGGTGTACTGACCATATGGCAGAGCATAATCCAGACTATGATTCGGTGTTGGTGGAATTACTCTCCATCTTGCAGAGGATAGCCATTTGCCAGATTGTGGATAGCGACGATATTGAACAGGATGAAATGATCAATGCTCTATCCCACCGTATTAGTAAAGAAGATGTTCAGTTGTACTACCAGGTCGGAATCATGGGGCGAAAGGATTTGCCTGTTGCACCTGATCCACGCACCGGGTTTGAAATGACACTGATCCGGATGTTAGCCTTCAGGCCAGCGGGCGTTGCAACGCCTGAAGCGCGAGAAGCAATTGCCAGGCCGACGACGAATAAGACAGCAAAGATTAAACCAGAAGAGATAAAGACCGTTGAAACAGGTCAAACCCATAGCGAAAAACTGTGGGGTAACAAGGCCGTAAATACTGAATCTGTTCAAGCAGAAGCACCACAGCCAGATGTAACGGAAAAAAATGCTGAGTCTGAAGGCACAAGTAAAGTCTCGGCTGAAGTCACAGGCAACTGGCAATCTATTATTGATGAGATGGCCCTGGTTGGACTGGTTAAGGAATTAGCCGGGCACTGCGCATTAAAAGAACATAGTAAGGACAAGGTGCATCTGGTTTTATCACCGGATAAAGAGCATCTGCTCAATCAGACCCAGAAGGATCGCCTGGCTAATGCGCTTGAGATGCGCTTTGGTAGAGGTATACAGCTGAAGATATCCATAGAAGAGCCTGATGCTGAGACCCCTGCACAAAAGAAAGCTCGTGAGGAGAGAGAGAGACAACAAGCCGCAGAATCATCCTTGAAGGGGGATGACAATGTTCGGGCTATGGAAGAAATGTTTGGTGCAACGTTAGATGAGAAATCTATCAGACCCGTATAGAGACCTTTGCACGATTCATCTTTTCCGTCATAGCAGCGTTAAAAATAGTCTAAAAATACTCATTTACTACGTGTAAACTCCGTTTTTTAGACTATTTTCGCCTTGCTCTGACGAAAAATCTATTTCGTGCAAAAGGTCTCTGTAAATAATGTTTTAAATGAGGTTATAAAAGTATGAAAGGTGGTTTAGGTAACATAATGAAACAGGCGCAACAGATGCAGGAAGGTATGCAGAAGGCGCAGGAAGAGATTGCCAATATGGAAGTCACAGGTGAATCAGGTGCAGGTCTGGTCAAGATCACCATGACAGGCAAACATGATGTCAAACATGTAAGCATCGACCCTGCATTGTTGGGTGATGATAAGGATATGTTGGAAGACCTGATTGCTGCTGCAGTTAATGATGCAAATCGTCGTGTAGAAAACATGACGCAGGAAAAGATGTCAGGTTTAACTGCAGGAATGAATTTACCTGCAGGGATGAAGTTACCTTTTTAATAATGATTGAATCCCCAAAACTAGCACACTTGATAGAGACCCTGTGTTGTTTGCCGGGGATAGGTAAAAAATCTGCACAGCGTATTGCTTACCATTTACTGGAAAGAGACAGGGATGGCGCGCGGAAACTTGCAGCTTCCATGAATGATGCCATGGACTCGATAGGTCATTGTCAGCGCTGTCGAACCTTCAGTGAAACAGAAATTTGTCCACTATGCGCAAGCCATAAACGCGATCGTGCTTTATTGTGCGTGGTTGAAAGTCCTGCTGATGTCGCTTCTATAGAGCAATCAGATTTCCGGGGGTTATATTTTGTGCTGATGGGTCATCTTTCACCTCTAGATGGTATTGGGCCAGATGAAATTGGTTTACCTGAGCTGGGCCAGTTGTTTGATGAGGGTGAGATTGAGGAAGTGATCCTGGCGACAAATACCACAGTGGAAGGCGAGGCGACTGCACATTTTATTGGGGAGATGGTGAGAAAACGCGATCTAAAGGTCACACGTATTGCCCATGGTATCCCTATGGGTGGTGGCCTGGAGTATGTAAACAGCAGAACTATCTCGCATGCCATGGCAGGCAGACGAGAATTGTAATCTTCTTTAGCAGAAGATCACTCTTTCTGGTCGAGACAACACCAGCCACCCAATGAAAGCGGACATCTATTAGCACACCTCCATATGCTCTAATAAAAATATTTACCTGTTGCGTCTATCTGCCCGAGTTCTTCTTTCTGGATGAACCCTGCGTTCTGGCTCATGTGATTCTTCATGATTCCTACGCATAATCTGTCTCCGACTTCCTGTGTCTCTACGTTCTGAATCAGCCATACTATTTTCCTCTTCATTTTATTGTTGTTTTAGTAATATACCCTGTCAGAGTATAGACCAGAAATTGCATTAAGTGGTGGTCTCAGCCGATCATTCACCAACGGCCAAAATCCAGCAAAAACAGACATGACATCCAGATGGATATCATCTTTATTGACATACATCATTTATAGAGAACAGGACTATTTGTATACTGGAAACAGTAGAAAGGCATGTAGGTGTCTTTTGGGTTTTCAACAACACCATTGGTGATGAGTTATGAATATTATGAAAAATTTACATTCTGTTGGTCTGTTACTGGTTTTTGTGGTTGTTGTCTCATCAGTTAGTGTACAAGCGGGAAAGGATCGACATAAACCTGACTTCTCTGAATTTGATCTGGATGGGGATGGGGTAATAATTGAAAGTGAATTTAATGAAGCACACAGTAAGAGGATAAGTGAGAGAGCAGAGGAAGGTCGTAAGATGAAGAACCTTGGAAAAGCACATTCATTCTCTGATATCGATACAAACGATGACGGCGAAATTAGCACAGAGGAATTTATTGAACATCAGTCCCAGTGTCGTAAAAAGAATACACAGTAATAATTAAATAGAAACAAACCAGATAAGGAAAAAATTATGATCTACCAGGTTTCAGGAGATATTTTACTCACCCAGGCCCAGATGATTGCCCATGGCATCGCCCCCAACGATCCTATGAACCAGGGATTGGCACTTTCACTGCATGAACAATATCCTTCGATGCATAAAGATTTTCACCACTGGTGTCACCAAAGTCACCCGAAGCCAGGGTCCGCATGGATGTGGGGCAGTTCAGATGGCACGCGCGTTGTTAATCTGATCACGCAAGAGGGTGGATACGAACATGGAGCACGGCCTGGAAAGGCCACTCTGAAGTATGTGCGGGACAGCCTGAAAGAGTTGATTAAAATTATCAAAAAGGAAGCTATCATTTCCATTGCCCTGCCCAAACTGGCGACCGGAGTTGGTGGCCTGGAGTGGGATGACGTATTCCCCATCATTGAAGAGAAATTAGGTGGTTTGGATATTCCAGTTTATCTTTACACCGATTTTCATGCTGGTCGGCAGGCTAAAGAGCCTACATCCTAGTAAGCCAGGAATAGCATCAAGCTTATCAAGGGTACAGTTCCCCAGGATTATAATTTGTGAATGTAAGGTGGTAGAAAACCTTAAACGTTATTTATGACTGTTGCTTTCGGTATGCAGTAGATACC
>QNEM01000201.1 GCA_003645215.1 Gammaproteobacteria bacterium | reverse complement strand
TGCTTCACAGCTTCATTCCAGGCCAGCATTCCACCACGAAGATTTGAGACTTTTTCAAACCCCATGCCTGTCAGCAAGGCCGCTGCGGTTGTGCTTCGGACGCCAGAACGACATACAACAATAATATTTTCATTTTTGTATTGTTCCAGGGTAGGAATATTTTCAGATAATTTATCCAACGGGATCAGCTTGCTGCTCTCAATATGTCCAAGGGTTCCATTAAATTCTTCCTCACTCCTGACATCAATAAGGACGGGTGGGGTAGGCAGGCTTAAGGCCTCTCTTACTTCGTCTGGTTCAAGCTGAAGTATCTGGTTTAATTCTGCGATGGAAGGAAGTTCGTACAGATCGTCGTCCAGTTCTGTCTGGTTCAGTTGTAAGACTTCCTGGATCTTGTCTGGCAGGGGGAGCCCCAGATTTTCCATGATATCGATAAACTGTTCTCTATCTTTACCAGCAACACGTGGGTTCATACTTTTTTCTTCACCGATTGTGGACTGTGTATTACCGCGATAATCATGTGCAGGGAAGACCAGCGTCTCATCCGGCAGGGTAAATAATTTTTCGATAATACTGTCATATTCCTCAGCGGGGTTGCCTCCGGCAAAATCCGTCCTGCCTGTACCTTTTATCATTAAGGTATCACCGGTGAGGACACGATCATTCAACACCAGGGCAATGCCATCTGGTGTATGTCCGGGTGTATGTAGCACCTGCATCACGATATTACCTACCTTGAGCTCATCGCCTTCGTCAACGTGTACATCAACCAATGGGTGTGGCGCCAGACGATGCATGACGATTTTGGCATCTGTCAGTTCGGACAATACTTTACAAGCTGAGCGATGATCAGCATGTGTGTGTGTGTCGATAACATAAATAAGCTCCAAACCGTGGTACGCAAGAACTGCGAGATAACGGTCGATATTATCTTGGACGGGATCTACTAATACCGCTTGATGATGTGTGTTACAGGCGATCAAATAGGTCTTACATTTACCTAAATTTAACTCTTTAAATAACATTGATTCTCTCCGGATCTATAATGAACATACATGCTTTACTAATGATAAGTTTCATATATAATACAAAGCAATAAGCATATAATCAATAGTTATATAGGATTAAACATGAAACACCAAATCGTTATTGTTGGCGGCGGTGCTGCTGGCATCGCAGTTGCGTCCTCTCTGGTGCGTAAGGATGTGTCACTGGATATTGCCATTATTGAGCCATCAGAGAAACATTATTACCAGCCTGCGTTTACGCTTGTCGGTGGTGGGGCTTTCAAACCAGAGAAAACTGTCAGAGATGAAAAAAACCTGATCCCAAACGGGGTCAAATGGATTAAACAGGCTGTTACTGCCTTTGAACCAGACAATAATCAGGTAAAACTGGGTGATGAAACATCCATTGAATACGAATACCTGGTGGTCTGCCCGGGAATACAACTGGACTGGCATAAGATAGATGGACTGCAAGAAACCATTGGAAAGAACGGTGTCTGCAGCAACTATCTCAGACAATATGCTGAATACACCTGGCAATGTATCCAGAATTTCTCAGGAGGCAGGGCCATCTTTACCCAACCTGCGATGCCTATTAAGTGTGCAGGTGCACCGCAGAAGATTATGTACCTGGCGTCTGATTATTTCCGTAAAAACAAGATTCTTGATGCAAGTGATGTAGAGTTCTTCCCACAGGGGCCGGCAATGTTTGGTGTACCAACATTTGCCAAACCACTGGAGAAAGTTGTTGCCCGTTATGGGATCAATGTTAATTTCGGGCACAATCTTGTCGGCATCAATGGTGAAACGAAAGAGGCTGTTTTTGAAGTAGTCGGTGGGGACAATGCAGGTGATACAGTCACAAGAAAATTTGACATGATTCATGTCACGCCACCACAAAGTGCACCGGATTTTATAAAAGAAAGTCCCCTGGCTGATGAAGCGGGTTGGGTCGATGTCGATCCACACACATTGCAGCATAAACGCTATAACAATATATTTTCTCTTGGGGACGCCACATCAACCCCTAATGCAAAAACTGCCGCTGCAATCCGTTTGCAATCGCCAGTGGTAATACAGAACCTTCTTGCATTAATGAAAGATAAATCATTCGCAGGCACATATGATGGTTATGGTTCGTGCCCACTGGTCACAAGTTATCAATCTGCCATTCTTGCTGAATTCTGCTATGACGGAAAGGTCACGCCAAGTATTCCATTTTTGGACCCTACCAAAGAGCGCTACAGTATGTGGCTTATGAAGCAAAAATTTCTGCCAGTTTTGTATTGGGACTGGATGTTGAAGGGAATTGAGTTTGATATACCGCATAAGGAAAGACCACACTTACTACCCAAGTAAAAAAGGCAAGAATAATTGTCTAATATAAAAATTCTACCCAACTGGTTACTGGCTTATCAAAAAGTTGATTTAAGCGACGATATTGTCGCTGGTGTAATAACGGCCATCTTACTTGTCCCACAGGGGATGGCATATGCAGTATTGGCAGGCCTACCACCAGAACTCGGTCTTTACGCGAGTATTATCCCGCCACTGATCTATGCATTCACTGGAAGCAGTCGAACCATAGCTATTGGACCTGTCTCTGTTGCTGCAATCCTGGTGGCATCAGCCATGATCTCACTTGGGAAAGTTCCTGGCACAGCTGAATATATTGCTGATGTCATTATGCTATCTGCACTTTGTGGCAGTCTGCTCATTGTGATGGCATTCTTCAGGTTAGGTGGTCTAAGTAATTTTCTTAGTCATCCGGTATTAAATGGTTTCACCAGTGCCGCTGCAATCATTATTATCATTAGCCAGATAAAAAACCTCACCGGTTTGGATGTTCCTCGTGGTGATTCTGTTATCAATAAATTAAGCTACGTAGCCGAGAACGCCAGTCAGTTCAATGCGCCCACATTTTCGCTTGGCCTGGCCTGTATTCTTGGGCTTGTGTTTCTTAAGCCAGCAATAGAAAAACTATCAACCAAATGTAACATTGACAATCAACACGCCAGGGCATTAGGCCGTACCGGTCCATTATTTATCGTTGTTATCAGCACAGCCCTGGTCTTTCTGTTGAAACTGGATAGTTACAATGTCAGTACCGTAGGGAATATCCCATCAGGCTTTCCGAAATTTTCGCTTGGGTTTATTAAATCTGCAAACATCACAGATCTTATACCTTCTGCAATAATCATTACCATCATTGCCTACGTTGAAACTGTTTCCATAGCCAAGGTACTTGCCAACAGACGCCGACAGAAAATACATCCAAATCAGGAAATGATGGCACTTGGACTTTCGAATCTTGGCTCTGCAGTCATCGGTTCAATGCCCATTGCCGGTGGATTCAGTCGTTCGATGGTGAATTTTACTGCCGGTGCCAAAACTCAACTTGCATCCATCGTCACTGCCTTGCTTGTGGCCGTGGTTGCCATCTGGTTTACGCCTTATTTCTATTACATGCCCCATGCAACACTTGCTGCGATTATTATCGTGGCAGTCATACCATTGATCGATGTTGATGCAGCGCTATCAACATGGCGTTATGACAAAGGTGATTTTTCAACATTATTTATCACTTTTTCAGGAGTTCTACTGTTTGATCTGGAAACAGGTCTGATACTTGGCGTGTTATTGTCCCTTGGGATTCATCAATGGAAAGCAGGGCATCCCCACGTCGCGATTGTCGGGCGCGTTCCGGAAACCGAACATTACAGGAACGTACGCCGCCATCAAGTTGAGTCCTGGCCTGAATTACTGTTAATACGGATTGATGAAAGTCTTTATTTTGCCAACATCGCCTATCTGCAAGATGTAATTTCCAGCGCTGTCATAGAACAACCAGACCTGAAACACCTGGTACTCATTTGCAGTGCTGTCAATCGTATCGACCACAGTGCACTGGAGTCACTGGAAAAGATGACTATGGATTTAAAAGAGGCGGGAATTACACTGCATCTTGCAGAGGTTAAAGGACCTGTCATGGATCACCTGAGGCAAAGCGATTTTCTCTATCACATGCAGCCAGGCAAGATCTTTTTGAGTACCAATGACGCGGTTAAGGCATTAACGATCTAGATTAACAATCAAATATGTCCAGGCTGAATCTTATGTCTGTGTTTATTTAAACCAGCCCTTTATGGTATCCGATACCGCACCGCCAGCATCTTTCACCGTATCAACGGCCTTGGTCGTGGTCGATTTCTCAGGTTCTTTGCTGGCCGTGGTTGTCTTTGCCGGTTTTTGTCCTAATGCTGTTGCACATGGGTCCTCGTCTGCCGTCGAGCGATCCAGCAGGCCCTGTGCCAGGATCGATAAGCCACCTGTTGCAACAGGTGGC
>QNEM01000200.1 GCA_003645215.1 Gammaproteobacteria bacterium | reverse complement strand
TTCATCAAGTAATAGAGAAAGTAATTTCTGATGACATTGGCCTGAGCTTGCCCATTTACCATCCCTGTCAAAATCCTGATCCAGGTGTTGCTGTATCCATTCATCCATCAGCGCATTTCCCGGGCCTGTATCAAACCCTGTGATAGCAGTCTTGTCATTGGCAGGAAGCAACGTGATATTGGCCATGCCGCCAATGTTCAGGATGACTCGCTCACTTTTATCATCCTGGAACAGCCATTGATGAAACGCAGGGGCCAGTGGCGCACCTTCTCCACCTGCGGCAATATCCATACGCCTGAAATCTGCGACAGTAGTAATACCTGTTTGATAGGCAATAATATTTGCATCACCAATTTGTAAAGTACGCGGATGTTCAGCGCCAGGTAAATGCAGGATAGTTTGGCCATGACTGCCAATGGCGTGGATATCTTCTGGTGCCAGATCCCCGGATTCAATAAGCTGTAGTGAGGCTTCCGCAAAAAGATTTCCCATAATGACATCAATCTCTGATATTTCACTCAGGGTAGACTCGGTGTTGATAGACCTTATGGTCTGCTGCAGGTTTTTAGAAATAGGTGTTTGTTGATACTGAATTAACTCCAGATCATGTTCAACGATGCGAACCAGCGCCGCGTCTATTGCATCCATGCTGGTACCTGACATCAACCCTATGTAGAACACGGCTATATCAAAGTATTAATTAGTGGGTGATGTTGTGTGTGCTTCTTCATTCAGGGCAATATTCAGGACAACAAGGGGCCGGACGAAGTCGGATTGTATTTGTTCACCGTCAACTGCAACAGTTGCATTATTTATTACAGTACTCAGTTGCGCTAATAACGGTTCGGTCTGTGACTTGAATTCATCCATCAAATCATCAGGGATGCGCATGGCCTTTGGCAGTTTGACTGTTAATGGATTACGGTGCACACCATTAACTCGAAATTCATAATGTAGATGCGGTCCCGTGGCCAGGCCTGACATACCGACATAGCCAATGATCTGTCCCTGTTTAACATGCTTGCCTCTTTTAATACCCCGATGATAACGAGAAAGGTGGCCATAGAGTGTCGTGTATCGGCCACCGTGTTGAATGATGATCGCCCTTCCGTACCCACCTTTTCTTGCAGCAAGTTTTATCACGCCATCACCTGACGCCCTTATGGGTGTCCCTGTTGATGCCGCATAATCGACACCCTTATGTGCACGAATCCGGTTGAGGATCGGGTGCTTCCTTCCCAGGCTAAAACGAGAGCTTATTCGAGCAAACTTGACTGGTGTTCTAAGAAAAGCCTTACGC
Organism: Gammaproteobacteria bacterium; assembly: GCA_003645215.1. Lineage (GTDB taxonomy): Bacteria > Pseudomonadota > Gammaproteobacteria > Eutrophobiales > Eutrophobiaceae > SMWN01. Next base: position 3,069 of record QNEM01000200.1, on the reverse strand, counting down.
ATGCTATTACCATTCTCGGCGTAATAGTCGGAATGTCCATCAGCATGTGTATAGCGGACAGAAGTGAAAGATTTTCCACGATTGATAAATTCTGCAGCGAGGATCGGGCCATCCTGTACCTTTTCACCATCTTTGTAGCGTTCTTCATAAACAACATGGAATTGATCGCCTTGCCGGACCTCCATGGCAAAGTCGATATCCCAACCATAGAGATTTATCATTTGCATGATCATATTGTCCGAGAGGCCGGATTTTTTCCCGGCGAGGAACAGGGAATCATTGATTGTGCCACTGGCAGTTTTTATCCTGGTTTCCAGTTCTTTTTCCAGCAGGTCTGCTGAATAGATATCACCCAATTTTCTGATATAAAGTGTGTCGGTCAAATCAACGTCATACTGCAGGGCTTCAAACTCACCATCTTCAAACAGGAAACGAATCTCCTGACCTGGTCTTATGTGTTTCAGAATGGCGGTGTCCTCACCTAGCGCCATGATGTTGTATAACATCTGCGGAGATAACCTTTTACGTTTAAAGATAAGTGCTAGATTATCCCCGGACTGAACCTTCACCGACTCCCAATAGGGTTCTTTTTCCGGTTCAACCATGGGAAATTCATCCATGGCTAAAGTCTCAGTCTCATCCATGGCAATATCTTCCACAGCGGGTTCTGCCATAGAGAATTCAGCCTGAGCAAATTCATCCTGAGAAACATCTAATTGCCCGGCAATGTGTTCCTGAATGTCCTCAGAGTCAGCTATTGTTGGGGGTGTGGACTCATCTTGTGCACTTTCTATCCCAGGCGCTGAAGAATGCTCTTCAGCAATCATCACAGAGGGAGGTGTTTTCAAGCTGCCGCTACCGTAGAAAATGACACCGGTAATCACGGCGACGGCAATGAACAGGTATGGGAAATGATGTTTTGCGATCAACGGCTGACGAATGATTTTCTGACCATCTTTCATCTTATAGTCTTTCTTTATATAGGACTTATAAGTCACGGTGTTTACTCATAAAAATTTGGTTAACTCTAGCGTGCGCTTAAGGAGTCGTCAACGCTATTTTGTCAGTAGATATTGGCTGCCGGGAAGGCAATTCATATGATAAGCTTGCCCGCTATTGGAAGCAGCCCCACATAATACATAAAAACACAGGCACAAGACATGGTATCAACTGAAGAAGCGCTGGCTTCTATTAAACGTGGCGCAGATGAGATTCTGCTGGAATCCGAACTGGTCAAGAAGCTTGAAGAAGGCAGGCCACTGAGGATCAAGGCAGGCTTCGATCCTACAGCACCGGACCTGCATCTGGGACATACTGTTCTGATTAACAAGCTGCGCCAGTTTCAGGAATTGGGCCACGATATCATGTTTTTGATCGGGGATTTTACCGGCATGATTGGCGATCCTAGTGGTAAAAGTGCCACACGTCCTGCGTTAACCCCGGAAGACGTCAAGGCCAATGCGGACACTTACAAAGAGCAGGTTTTCAAAATACTGGATCCGGAAAAAACCAGGGTCATGTTTAATTCCGAGTGGATGGGTGAATTTAGTGCAGCAGATATGGTGCAGCTGGCAGCCAGACATACCGTAGCGCGTATGCTGGAACGAGATGATTTTTCCAGGCGTTATAAGGGCGGACAGGCAATCGCGATACATGAATTCCTGTATCCATTGGTGCAAGGATACGACTCTGTGGCCATGGAGGCAGATGTGGAGCTGGGCGGAACGGACCAGAAATTTAACTTGCTGGTGGGTCGTGAGCTACAAAAACAGTATGGACAAGCGCCTCAGGTTGTTTTGACCATGCCAATATTGGAAGGGCTGGATGGTGTGCAGAAGATGTCCAAGTCCTTGAACAACTATATCGGGATTAATGAGGCGCCTGACGAGATGTTTGGTAAATTGATGTCGGTTTCTGACGAACTGATGTGGCGCTATTTTGAATTACTCAGTTTCAGGCCTATTGATGAGATAAATCATTTCAAAAAGGAGATTGATGAGGGGAAAAACCCCAGAGATATCAAGTTCTTATTAGCATCAGAGATCGTCGCCCGTTTTCATTCTGAGCAATTGGCCGAGCAGGCACAGGCTGCATTCATTGCCCGCTTTCAGAAAGGTGCAATCCCGGATGAGATGCCAGAGATAACACTAAGTGGAGATTCAGAAGGCTTGCCAATCGGCACAGTCCTGAAAGATTCTGGTTTGACGAAAAGCACATCAGAGGCCTTTAGAATGATTGGACAGGGTGCGGTTAAGGTTGATGGGGAGCGTGTGGATGAGAGGAATTATCTGCTGGAAAAGGGTGGGACATATGTCATCCAGGTAGGCAAAAGGAAATTTGCCAGAGTGACGCTATCCTAAGCTGATTTTCGGTTTCTTTTTTGGGTGAAATATATTCCAGACCTGCCATAAAATCAGGATAATAATCAGACACTTACGATTGCTTGAAAAAACATAGAAAGTTTGGTTGACCGACTAAGCTTCACGTGTATAATGCCGCTTCCCGGTTGGGATGACCAACCTTGTTCTTTAACAATTCCAAACAAGAAATCTGTGTGGGCGCTTACGTTGAATGTCTGTATCACCAAGAGTTTCGGTGAGCAAGAGCTTTAACTAAATGTCTGCATATTAAGTAGTACATTTATGTTTTTACTTTTGTATTCATCGAGTCAAGATTTGTTGCCTTAAAAGCAACTAAAATGATTAAACTGAAGAGTTTGATCCTGGCTCAGATTGAACGCTGGCGGCATGCTTAACACATGCAAGTCGAACGGTAACGATGGAAAGCTTGCTTTCCAGGCGACGAGTGGCGGACGGGTGAGTAATGCATAGGAATCTGCCCAGTAGCGGGGGACAACGTGGTGAAAACCACGCTAATACCGCATACGCCCTACGGGGGAAAGCGGGGGACCTTCGGGCCTCGCACTATTGGATGAGCCTATGTCTGATTAGCTAGTTGGTAGGGTAAAAGCCTACCAAGGCGACGATCAGTAGCTGGTTTGAGAGAATGATCAGCCACACTGGGACTGAGACACGGCCCAGACTCCTACGGGAGGCAGCAGTGGGGAAT